>JAPUIP010000138.1 GCA_027296925.1 Candidatus Poribacteria bacterium
CCATCAATCGCATTTTCCAGCCATGCTAAGTTCGGCATCGTTTTTCAACGTCTCAACCCTTTCGTTTCCTAACAGGGTATACCTAAGACTGGTGCGTACAAGATATTCCAACAATCTTGACCGATTTTTCGGCACTTCTACCCACCGCTTACGCGGCGCGCATCAGTTATCATTGAATTCCTGGCTAAAGTTTTTCCGCAACAACAATTGTTTTGGCAACCCGCGTCGCTGGCTGCTTCCGATTGCCAGAGACGCAGATCTTAATCAAAGACCTCTTCGGGAAGTCCAGATTGAGCGATAATGCTCTTTAACGTCTTCGGATGATAATCTTTCCGGTTTGCAATGAGTGTGACAAGTCGAGTACGTCCTTCAACGATTCCCTTATAGTGCTTATGGCTTCCTGTCTGACGGACAAATTGGAAACCATGACGACGGAGAATTCGCTCAATTTGGCGTGTTGAAAGACGCCTAGACATAGACAATTTCTCCGAAAACGTAGAGTTCGGTTGGCGTCTGCTGGGTCAGCGCTTGCTGGAATGACATTTCATACTCTTTAATAAGGGATTCTGGGGCAGGTCTGGGAATTAACTCCGCATGCTCCCCCATTTCCATGGCGACCTCCAGGTATCCTTCAACTGCCTCCTTCAGGTTCTTTTTGGCTTCGTCAAGCGTTTCCCCTTCGGTCGCAATATTAAATTCTACGCAGAGTGCACAGTAACGGTCTTCTTCTTTGCTGATTAAACCATGATATAGAAGGTCCTGACTCATTTTCATCCTCCTGACTAATGTGCTAAAGTTTTTCCGCAACAACAATTGTTTTGGCAACCCGCGTCGCTGGCTGCTTCCGATTGCCAGAGATGATGAGTTGGCAGATGTATATACCAACGGGGACACGCTCCCCATCCTCATCTCGACCATCCCAGTTGACCGCTTGGTTACCACCGGCTTCCCGCCGATCGAGGAGAATGCGGACAAGCCTACCGGCGGAATCAAAAATCTGCACCGTAATCGAAGCGTCCGTTGAGGCTTCATAACGGATGGTCGTTTCGGATACTTTTGGATTGAACGGCGTTGGCGTAATGGTGAGTTTCGGCTTCCCCTGAATCTTTTGGCTACGGCTGTTGGTCTCCCCGGGCGTTGCACCGGCAAGTGCCACAGAAAGCTGCCAGTTTGTCTGCTGATCAGAAGGGAGGTCGGGCTGAACACGTTCAAGAGATCTACCGCGAATTGAACCCGACCCCGTATAGCTGACCGTGTCAATCTCCCGGTTTGCAAAATCATAGAGGATGATGGTATCGCCGGAATTGTTGAGGGCAGGGAGTTTGATTTCTACAACTTCAATCGCGTCCGGATACTGCGATCGAAAATCAGACTCGTTTTTGGTGACGATCAGGAAGCCGCCTGCCAAAATCTGTATATTTTCGGGGATTATTCCTGATCGACCTGAAGCATCCTCAACGCGCCATTTATCGAGGTTCACCGGCTGGGGAGTCGGGTTGAAAAGTTCAAGCCATTCGGTCTGTCCGGCTTTTGTATCGGGGCTGTGCATAATCTCGTTGATGCGGAGGGCTGTGATGGGGGGCAACGGTTCCTCGGGTTCGGGCTGCGACGGTTTCTCTGGCTCCGGTTCCAGTTTATCATCAGGCGGCTTCGACTCATCATCCGGGAGTTCGGGTTTCTCATCGGGAGGTTTATCGATGGCGGCCCCCACGACACTATTTTCTCGCCCCGGCGTTGAACCGGACGGATCGATACTCGCTTTCCAGTTCTCAGGGATGTCTCCGACGGTGACATCGACACGCTCCGCCGAAATGCCATTTTTAGGATTGAACGGGTGAGCATAGGTGTCAATGACTTTTGTTCCACTGTCGTCAAATAGTGTGATTGGGTCGTTGATCTGCAAGCCGTTGCCGAGCGTTGTATTTTTCGTTGTCAGCAGAACTGTATCTGGCGGGAGATCGTAATCATCTGCGTACTCGGCGTCCAGGATCAGCGCATAACCCTTCGGCGGGATGGCCGTCTGGCTATCTCGAAACGGTTGGATAATATCCGTTGCGTCGCCGTCAGTGAACTGCCAATCCAATACATCAATGGGGCCCGGACCGGTGTTGAACAACTCAATGAATTCGCCGGTGTCTTCATCGAGTGGATTCGCCATGACTTCGTTGATGACAATTGCCCCAAAAGCAGAGGGAGAGATCCCACACAGTAAAATGAGGACGATGGTTAACCGAAATTGCATCGTATTCATATCGGAAGGCGGGAACGGATAGAATCGTGAATGCGGACGGCCTGCCCCCGTTCATATCACTGACGCCGACGACGGAGGGATTTGGGGCGTCCAAGAATCTCAGCGAGGATAATTCCTTGACGGAAAGTCTGGGGGCCTAAAGGGATGCCTGCGATTGTCGGCACTGCCGCCGGGGACATACCGGCACGCTCTTCGCGATCAATGCCCTGCGATGCCTGTGCCTCGGCAGGTGAAAGCTGGGGCGTCACGGATTCCACCGTCGGAGCAGACGACGGTGGAATGGTTGGCATTTCGGGTTCAATGGACTGAGGCGGTGGTATTTCCTCATCCATCTCTATCGGTGCGTTTCCCCAAGGCGGCAAAATCACCTCATCTTTCTCTTGCAGAATATCAGGCGCTGTCCGGGATTTCTTCCTACGGAAAAACCTACCGAACAGCGCGACTAATCCAAAGACAATAAAAAGAATTACCTGAGTGAGTTCATCCATCGATACTTTCCTTTTCGTGATGCTTGGTGCGTATTACGACATTCCCAATGAATGGGACGAACGGGTTGTGTCCCTGTCGCCGCCGGGGCTTGCGATCGATTGACGCATCTCCGTATCCGCAATGACGTTGCGCAGGTTGTAGTAATCCATAACGCTCATTGTGCCTGACGCGAAAGAATCTGCAATCGCGCGGGGCACTTCCGCTTCCGCCTCAATGAGATTGACGGTCATTTCCTCGGTGAGGGCCTTATTTTCTTCTTCCAGTGCTTGTGCGATCGCTCGTCTCTCTTCGGCTTTGGCGCGCGCAATCTTCAACTCGGCCTGCGCCTGATCTGTTTGTAGTTTCGCTCCTATATTTTCGCCGATGTCAATATCGGCAATATCGATGGACAAGATCTCGAAAGCGGTACCGGCCGCCAGGCCTTTTTCGAGCACGGCCTGCGAGATCTGCGACGGATTTTCCAGGACCGCTTTATGACTCGCAGCAGAG
>JAPUIP010000139.1 GCA_027296925.1 Candidatus Poribacteria bacterium
ATTTTACCTCGTGCTTAACATCCATTAATTTGAAGCGTCCGATTTCGATCTAATCGCCATTTGCTATTCCAAATTGCATCTGAAACCGTTCAATTATAGTTAGCAAATCCTCCGGCAGACGCATTTTAACCCCGTCCAGTATGTATGATGGTATTTCACCATAGTAAGCCTGTGCTATTCCTCCTGCTATACACGCCATCGTGTCTGTGTCTCCACCCAGGGAAACTGCATTTCGTATACAGCTTTCGTAATCATCTGAATCCAGGAAACTGATAATGGATTCCGGAACGGATCCCTGGCATGACACATCAAATGTATACCCGGGACGAATATCGTCAACTGACCGATCCAGATCATAGCCAAATCGATCTGTAATAATCGTTCGGATTTCCTCCTTATTGTTTCTGTTACGCGCCAAATATATTGCCAGTGCAGTCGCTTGTGCCCCCTTTATCCCTTCAGGATGATTGTGACTTACCTCGGCTGTCTTCTTTGCTTCAGCAAGTACCTTTTCCTCCTGGTCAATCGCAAACCCGATTGGACTTACCCGCATTGCGGCGCCATTCCCCCAACTGTTATAGGGGCCAATCTCTGGATTCATCAGCCATTCTTTAAATGATTTTCCGTATCCGGCGAAAGGATATTTCCTGCCAAGCTCAATCATGACCTCTGCATAGTCCCTTTTATCCATAATGGCGCTGGCAATTGCAACGGTGAGCACCGTATCGTCGGTAAAACGGGAGTATTCCGAGAATAGTTGAAAATCGAAATTCTTAAGGCCCCCACCCTCATAGGCAGAACCAATAACGTCACCTGCTATCGCTCCATACATATCAAGCAAATATGTGTTGATGTTAAATAATCGTGGTGCCCATTTCAGGCAAGGGAATTATAGTCATGAGTTCCATCAATTTAACCATTCTTCTTCTACTAATTAAGAAATACGACAAATTTACATTTCTGCCCAGTGTTTGCTTCTAGCAAAATGCTGCCATTCGAAGAGAGCAAAATAGGTGGGTTTTAACGTCCGCTTTACCCCCGTAAGCGGACATTAAGCCACCACTGATGCTAACTTCCGCTTCCGACCCAAAGCAGACAGAGTATAAGTAGAACTAACACCCTTTTTCCTGCTACTTCATCCTAAACATTCAGCCTATTCGGAAATCGGTTGGCCGCCGCCTGTTACTATAAATACGCTAATTGCTCACAGAAGAATTTTTGTCACAAGACGATAGTAAAACTGAGAGTATTTTTGAGCAATTATTATCGTTCAGTCAAGACCAATTGGCCGACATTAGTATTTCTGAAATTACCGAAAACACGGCTAAAACAATTGTGGTCTGTTCTTTTTTTTCGGGCTCCTTGCGAGTGTTCTCAGAGACATCTGATATTTCGAATGATGAATATCGTGATATTTTGTCAAAACTGATTGCTAAAATTTTCAACATGGAAGAGTCCAATGCGAACGGCTTGGTTGATTCAAACGAGCGTCTTTTTCATAAATATACCTTTATAGAAAACACATACATGCTTGGTTCTGAGGCAGCAAGCCAATGGCAGGATATGAAAGAGGCTGCTGCCGACAGGCTCAAAAATCATCTAGAGTCGCACAAAGACATAACAATGGATTCTTTAGGTTCTGAAGGAACCAAAGATGCAACAGCAGAAGATGACGAGGAAGAGCCTACTGAAGAAACCACTGAAAATGTTTCAAAGGCCCAGAAAAAATCGATCAAACCAATTTATTATTGGGCTGCGATCATCTCTTTTATCATTCTGATGAATATCCTTTTTGCACTAATCATCGTGTAACCGAACTCCTCAATAGACTGTAAATTGTCGACAACTGATACACACTAAGGAAGTTCTGATTAGTTCGTTTGTCGTCATTCCGGCGCAGGCCGGAATCTAGTAACATGTTAAATATCAAACTATGGATTCCGGCCTGCGCCGGAATGACGACACATTAGAGTCTCACTAAATCTTATGACAAATAATGACAAACAAATATCCAAGCTCTCAAGCAAATCTGAATTAGAGTCATTTCTAACCAAACTTGCTGCAACAGCAGTAGTCAATACGCTTGGCCAACGAGGCCGACTAATCTTTTCTATGGATGCAACGGCTAGCAGAGAACCAACCTGGAACCATGCTTGTCATATCCAAGGCCAGATGTTTGAAGAAACAACCGCACTCGGCGGACTCGATATACAACTTTGTTACTATCGAGGCTATGGTGAATTCAACTCAAGCGCTTGGCTGTCAAGATCTGATGATTTGTTGAGCCAAATGACATCCGTACATTGCCTTGGCGGACATACGCAAATAGAAAAGGTGTTAAAACATGCCATTAAAGAAACTCAGCAACAAAAGATTAATGCCCTGGTGTTCGTCGGTGACTGTATGGAAGAAGACGCAGACAAACTTTTTCAATTGGCCGGCGAGCTTGGCATCCTTGGCATACCCGTATTTCTCTTCCAAGAAGGCAATGACTTGATCGCCGAACGATCATTTAGACAAATAGCACGCCTATCAAATGGCGCCTATTGCCGGTTCGATGCGGCAAGCGCCCAGCAGCTAAAAGACTTACTCAGTGCCGTTGCCGTTTATGCTGCCGGCGGAAGAAAAGCATTAGAAAATTATAGTAAACACAAGGGTGAAAAGGTCTTGCAACTGATTCACCAAATCAAAGGTCGCTAGCAGTGTATTTCAGGGTGCTCATAGCCCTCGCGGCCGTTGCTATTATTATTATTTTATTACGCTGGTTTGCGCGTGCGCCAACATCAAACGTAACACGATTTCTCAAACGCCTCATCATTGGCGGTGGAATTGTACTACTGATATTTCTGACTGCCACAGGAAGATTACATTGGTTGTTCGCACTCTTTGGAACGCTGTTTGCTTTTTTACCAAGATTATTACCACTATTAAGATACGTGCCTCTGATAAATAACCTGTATAAGCGGCACAAGGCAGCACAGTCCACGGCAAATCCCAAACAAGGTCAACATTCGACCATCAGGACACGATTTATCAGCATGACACTCGACCATGATACCGGGGCGATGACAGGAGAAGTGCTCGAAGGACAATTTAGCGGAAAACAACTCGGCGAGTTGAGTCTTAATGAATTACGCGTCCTTTATCAAGAATGCAACAAACATGATCAGCAATCCGCCACCCTACTCCAGGCATATCTGGAACGAACGCATGGAGATGAATGGCATCAGCATGCAGAGTCATCAACAGGAGCTGGAACATCAGGCGGCAAAATGAGTCGTGATGAAGCCTATGAGATCCTTGGCCTTGCTGCAGATGCGGGTGATCAAGAGATTATCGATGCCCATCGTCGCTTGATGCAAAAACTCCATCCCGATCGCGGCGGATCAACCTATCTAGCTGCAAAAATCAACCAAGCCAAAGACCTATTACTCGGCTAACTCTTTTATCTGTAATCTTTTATCTTTTCCCTGCTTTTTTACCTTTTCTCTGCTCTTTTGTGATCTCGGTCAAATTCACGGTTTAAGAAACCATCGAATAATGCCGATATATATGGTATAGCCCTTTGGAGAGATACCATGAAAATCGTTAAAACTCTGCTACTTACGTCAGCAATCTGCCTAGCTTCATCCGCATCTTTCGCAAACGGAGTATAAGTAGAATAAACACCCCTTCCCCTGCCACTTTACCCTGAACATCCGGCGGGTGGCAATTGTTTGGCCGCCGCCGCAATTGTTTGGCCGCCGCCTCCATTCAGCAATTTGCCCTGCAACATCTACGCAACCTGGATAAGGACGAGATTAAGCAAGAGGCTATATACAAAAAACTGGTACTTCGCTGTATGTTCGGGATAATAAATGCAGGAAGAAATGTAGCCTGATCTTTGGCTCGAACTAAATCATTTTTTACCTGAATGAAAAATTAGGCTAAGCAGCTTAACGTTCCTCCGGTACTAATGTAGCGTGTGTTTTTCCCTACTATAAATTGAGTTTTCTACTTCTATAGGCGATGATGACTTTCAAGTGATACGCGACTATACATGGGGAGGCGCATGAGTGGTGATCGGGCGGGTATTGGGGAAGATATGTCTGATCGCCATTTAATTGGTGTAGACGTCGGTGGTACGCATACGGACGTCTGCGTGAGTTGCGCTGGCACTTTGGTACGTGGCAAAGCTTTGACGACCCATGATGACTACAGTCTTGGAGTGATTGGGGCGATAGAAGTTGCAGCAAATGAACTAGGCAAAGATATTTCCTCCTTGCTCCTTGAAACCGAAGCCCTCATTAGTGGCACTACAGTGGTCACGAATGCGCTGACGGAATTAAATGGCGCAAAAGTGGGGGTGTTAATCACCCGTGGTTTCAAAGATACCTTTCGCTTCGCTGGCGGTGCACGGCGGGCGCTTTATGATGATCATCTACAGGACAATCCCCCCGATGTCGTACCCCGCTCATTCATAAAGGAAGTTGACGAAAGGATTATTAATGGCGGTTCGGTGCTTGTCACCCTGGATGAAGACGGGCTTCGACAAAGTGTTCGCGAATTGCATGCAGGGGGTGCCGAGACCTTTGCAGTCTGCTTTCTCTGGTCTTTTTACAATCCGCTACACGAAAAGCGCGCCGCCGAAATCATCCAGGAAGAATGCCCGGAGGCATTTGTCACACTCTCCAGCGACATCTATCCGGTGGGACGCGACCATGAACGTTTTTTTAGTGCGCTGTTTAATTCTTTCTGTCAACCCTCTGCCGTTAGACTTCTCGATACACTTGCTGAGCGTTTAAAAGCCAATGGTTTCGCAGGACATCTCTCCTTCTTCTCCGGCGCCGGCGGTGCCATACCCAGAGAACTCGTCGAGCGTTTTCCGCTTCTGCTCCTGGCTTCCGGTCCTGCAGGTGGTGTAACGGGTGCCATAACGCTTGCGAAGCGGATGGGATTGAAAGACATCCTGGTGGGTGATATGGGAGGAACAAGTTTTGATACTACCCTGGTAATGGATCTTCAACCCATCCTCCGATCAAAAATTGATATTTCGAATATGCCGCTTGGCTTGACCACGATTGATATTCTCTCCATCGGTGCAGGCGGCGGCAGTTTAGCTGGCGTCGATAATCGAGGTGTACCAAAAGTCGGTCCCCAAAGTGCGGGTTCCATGCCGGGCCCTGTTTGTTATGGCCGAGGTGGCAGCACGGCGACGGTAACGGACGCCGCGGTCGTTGCAGGCTATATCGATCCATCGAATT
The DNA here is from genome assembly GCA_027296925.1 of Candidatus Poribacteria bacterium. Classification (GTDB taxonomy): domain Bacteria; phylum Poribacteria; class WGA-4E; order WGA-4E; family PCPOR2b; genus JAPUIP01. The sequence continues at coordinate 5,244 of JAPUIP010000139.1, forward strand.
ACCTGCACGGGCGGGTGAGCCTTGATCTGCAGGCGGCAATAAATGCTGTTGAGGACTTCGGCGCTAACTTTGGCTGGGATGCGGATCAGAGTATCAATGCCATTCTTGAGCTTACTGCAACTAACATGGCGGATGCACTGCGGGCCGTCACTATAGAACGCGGACAGGACCCACGGGAGTGTACGATGTTCGCCTATGGCGGAACTTTGCCCATGTTTGCGGCTTCGATTTGCTCGCGGCTTGAAATTGAGCATGTGGTCATTCCCAGACATAGCTCGGTATTCTGTGCATACGGTGTCATGATCGCGAAATTTCTGCGACGATATTCGCGATCAGTGCAAAAACCCTTGCTGGATTCGGATGTTATTGCTGAAGTTGCACGGGTTCGAAATGAAATGATAAATCAGGCCAGCGAAGAGGCATCGGCCGGCGGCATCCCCGATTCGGATTGTAATTTAAGCTGGTCGACCGAATTAAAATTTCAAGATCAAGGATTTGAGATCGCTGTCCCTCTCTCGGATAAAGTCTTCAGTTTTGAAGATGCACGGACACTTGCGGCCGCGTTCCCGGCGCGCTACGAGGAGATATACGGCAAGGGAACCGCATGGGAAGGCTCAACCGTCGTGCTTGTGAATGTTAATTTAACCATGGAAGCGGAACGCCCGGTACCGTCCATCAATGCTGTTGAATTGAGTGGGAGTAATGCCGATAATGCAGTGAAAGCACAACGAGAAATCCTGCTTCCCGGGGGAAACCGGGCCAGGGCGTCGATTTACGATGGCGCAGGCATACAACCCGGGGCTGCAATTGCTGGTCCCGCAATTATCGATGAAGATGATACGACTCTTGTGGTACTACCGGGGTGGTCATGCCGACGTGACGAATTCCTGAATTACATTATGGAAAAAGACCATGACTAAAACGCACTCTGTTAAACCGGATAAGCAAGCTACGTACGACGTGCTAAAAGCAGAAGTGCATCGCAAGGCTATGGATGAAATCGCCAGGGAAATGGGAATTACACTTGTGCGTACATCGGGTTCACCGGTTGTGACCGAAGCCAAAGATCTGAGTTGTGCTGTACTGGACGAAAAAGTAGAGCAAATCGGTTTTGCCACTTACGTCGGTACCCATATCTCGACTTCATTTCTGGGTGTTGAGGCGGTATTGCGAAATTACAATCTGGAAGATCTCGCTGAAGGGGATGCCTTCGTTGTCAATGATCCCCATACCTCCGGTGCGCTGCACGAAGGTGATGTCGGTGTGATCATGCCCTACTTTTATGATGCTGAACTGGTGGGTTGGGGTTATGTGAACGAGCATTCATTAGATATAGGTGGCTCAGGTGTCTCCGGCTTTGCGGCAAGCGCGCGAGACTGCTTTTCTGAAGGCCTTCGATTTCCCGGCATACGCTTTATGCAAAAGGGCAAGTTCAACCGCGAGTGGGAACTTTTTATCAGCAACAATGTTCGCGCCCCGTCCGCCGTGCTGAATGACATGCGTAGCATGGTAGCCGCAGTCAATACAGGTCAACGCCGCCTTAGCGCATTGATCAATCGAATGGGGCTCAAACAACACCGTGAGTTTTGTGAGGTGAACAAAGGCCTAAGCGAACGACTGGTTCGCCAGCGTATCGCCGCGCTACCCGATGGGCGTTATACCAGTAAGGACTGGATTGAGTTCGACGGACTTGGCGAAGCAATGTTGCTAGAACTCGTTTGCGTGATGGAGGTGGCGGGGAATGAGTTAAAGCTGAGCTTTAGCGGCGAGACGCAAATAACGGGGCCGGTCAATGGCACCCTGCCTGTTGTGCTCGGACAAACGATGAATACATTGCAATGTGTCCTGCTCTGGGATGTGCCAGTGAACCACGGCTTGTGGCAGCCCATTACTATTGATGTCGGTCCACCTGGCACAGTTGTGAACTCCACACCCCCAGCGCCTGTTTCCTTTGCCCATGTCGGCGCAGGCATGCGCATCGATAAACTCGTGCGTGATGTATTAACTCAGGCGATCAGCTTGTCGAGTGATCCGGCAATCCGCGAACGGGCATGTAGTCAACCTTGCGAAGGCATTTTCATCACGACACTTTCAGGCGTCGACAATCGGACTGGCCATCCGGTGGTAATTTTCCCCGTTTCACCGACTGTTGGTCTCGGTGGGCCGGCTCAAACGCTTGGTGATGGGCAGGATACTTACTCGAACACCTGTAACCTCGGTATTGGTATGGCGCCGGTTGAGGTAGACGAATCAACGACACCAGTGTTAATTCTCTGGCGCCAGATACAGGCCTCCAGCGGTGGGGCTGGTATCAGCCGCGGTGGAAATGGCATGACCACGGCTTTTCAAATTACCGGCATCAGGGAAATGAGTGGCACGGTCAGCAATAACGGCGCAGAAGTTCCTCCTCGTGGTGCCGGAGGTGGCTGGTCGGGTTCAACAACTCAATACCAGATAAGATCCCAGACAAAATTGGCCGAGCTAGTGGCTAACGGAAAGTTGCCGCAACCGGACACATTGGGCGGCACAGTAAAGGATCTCCCCGCCAATACTACGGTCACCGTAAAAGAAGGTGATGTTTTTTTCGTCACCAATGGCGGTGGCGGTGGTCTTGGCGATCCGCTACTCAGGGATGCTACGAGTGTCGCCCGTGATGTAGTCGATGGCTACGTTCATCAGGCTGTCGCGCAGGATGTTTATGGCGTCGTTCTAAGCGAGGCAGGTGAGGCCGACCACGCTGCAACCGAAACAAGAAGAAGTGAAATTCGTCAGCAACGACTGGGTCGAGCACCCTCTCGGCCCATCCATACACAGGGAAATATCGAGGCAGGGGTTGGTGTGCGTATCCACAAGGATACCTGGCTATGTGGATACTGTGAACATGAACTAGGTTCCGTGTCTGACAATTACCGTTCATCCTGTCTCGAGCGTAAGGGCATCGCATCGGAAACACTATCAGCGCTCGGCATGTACGCGCGTGCTCGCGATCTAAAACGATTGGTAATCTCTGATTACTTCTGCCCCGAATGTGGCAGCTGTGTTCGTTCCGACGTATCTTTGGAGAATGAAATTATTGTTAGCGCGCCAGAAGTAAGTGGAGTTATTTCGGAGGTTCACTAAATGTTATCCGCCGTCCCAGTACAACGTATCCTCGAAGGCATTGCAGAATCTCTTCGGACCCATGTCCAACCGCATGTGAAAGATAAATTTTCACTCATGCAGTTGCGCGCCATTGATGAACTTCTCCGCAACCTTGCTGGTCGGCTTGAGTGGTCACTCAGTGAGTTAAAACAGGAAATAAAAGCGGATGAAGAATTGCTCGCCCAACTCATTACCTGTGGTTGGGATGATGGTAAAGCTCACCCTCAATCATTGAAGTCGGAATTGCATACCGGAGAGGAGGCACTCGAGTACCGTGCCCTACTCCTGACGCGTATCGCTGATGCGATGATCTGGATCCAGACGAAGGCCTCACCAGAGGCACAGATGATCGCCGTGGAATATCTTCGCGAGACCAATGATCGCGAGCGAAAAAAATTGAAAAGCGGAATGTATTCATAACCATGTCGCTGATGACCTGGTTTGAAGCGATCGCTGACGCCGTTCCCGATCGTCCATTCATATTCTTCGAAGACCAGGTTCTAAGCTATGCGGATATCAAGAAGCGAGCATGGCGCATTGGATCTGCGCTTCAAGTCCTGAAAGTAGCGGGTGAGCGTGTTGTTACAATGCTGCCAAATGATCCTGAACTATTGGTAATTCAATTCGGTATTCTCCATGCCGGCGGCGTCACCGTGCCAGTAATGAATGAGGGAACCAATGATGAGATGCGTTTCTTCATTGATGACACAAAGCCTACTGTCGTTATTGCAACGACAGAGAGATGGCGGGCTGTGGAGCACTTGATCACATCTTTACCTCATACCGTAATCCTCACTGACATTGACGAATCGAGCGAAAAACAGGAGAACTGGATTAGGTCGCTTGCTGAAGTGGAAGCTTCAAGCGAAGTACTCGACCCAGTACAAGTGCCTGACAATGAGCCGATGGCCATTATGTATACCTCGGGATCAACCGCAAGACCGAAAGGCGTAATCCTTGATGCGGCGTCATTTATTAAGGACGCGGAAGTACAACGCGATCGCTTTGCTTTGAAGGATGGCGAGAATGTACTGGGTATACTGCCGCTGTTTCATATTGCAGGCTGGCATCAATGTCTTGGAATCGCCCTGGGTTGTCGTGGCGGCATGATGATGCAAAATCGCTTCAGCGTGAGCCGATTCTGGGAAGAGATCGACCGGACTCAGGCCGTCGGTGGGCTGATGATGCCCGCCATGATTGCTTTTCTGGTGAGTAGTCCGGAACAGGACGACGATGCCGATCATCCCTTGCGATTTGTTTTGTCACATTGGAGAGATAGTGAATTTGAGCGTCGCTTCAATGCAGAGATCATACCGGTGTGGGGTCAATCAGAGCTTGGCGGTCTGGCAAGCTCAGGCCGCGCCGGTGAAAAACTACCTGCGACGAACTGCGTCGGCTGGCCCGTCCCAGGATTGGAGTTCGAGATTCGAGACGAAGTTGGAAAAGTGCTGGCAGCTGGTGATGCAGGTGAGATTTGTGTCAAAAGTCCCTGGGTCATGAAAGGTTACTGGGCAGCAGAGGAGCTTACCAGGACGGTCCTCAACGATGGTTGGGTGCGAACCGGTGATAAAGGATGGCTGGATGAAGACGGTCGCCTTTATTACGAAGGTAGATTGAAAGGGATGATAAAACGCGCAGGCGAGAATATTTCAGCGCGTGAAGTGGAATCCGTCATAGCTACACACCCTGCGATAGAAGAATGCGTTTGTTTTGCTGTGCCTGACGCATTGAGAACGGAAGAGGTAAAAGTCGTTTTGGTGAGAAGACCTAACGCCAGTATCACTTTTGAAGAACTCATTGAAGCCTGTACTGGACGACTGGCACAATTCAAGATCCCGCGCTATTGGGAATACCGTAATGAGCTGCCACGTACCGCTTCGATGAAAGTCGCCGTTCAGGAACTAAAAAGTGATCATTTAACAACGCCCGGCTGGGACAGACTGAATAGTACCGATCAAAAATGAACGCTGAGAATATTACTTTGTCATCGACAGACGAGTTGGCAAATGCGATTGCGAAATTTATTTATACAAAAATTGGGATCAATGACGGCTCCGTTTCATTTTTTAAACAACATGTCGAAGGATTTTCATGGGAAACTTACGAGATTGAAATCTGCTGGGTAGGTGATGGCGCTGATCACTCTCGAGAATTTATCATCCATCGTGTTCCTGAAGCGGGCCTGCTTGAACCCTACAATGTCAAACCGCTTTTTGAACTTCGTAAGCTCATGGAAGATATCGAGGGCGTGCCAGTGCCAGCAATGTTGTGGATGGACGAAGATGGTGAGGCCACAGGCCGCCCGCTCTACGTGGTGGAAAAAATTGCAGGCGAGATACCCACGCAATGGACATCGGACCAGTTTTTTGCGAACAATACACTAAAAGAATCAACTAGCCGCCAGTTAATGGATATATGCGCAAGGATCCACACAGTTCCTGTTGAACTTGCACCGGAAGGTCTACGAGGAAGTGGCACAAGTTCATTTGCCATGGTGGATTACTGGCATGAGATATACCGTAACGACATGCTTGAACCGGTACCCACCCTGGATTGGGGATTTGCCTGGTTGTACCAGAACAAAGATCGGATCTCCGAACGGCAGACGATTTTGCATGGTGATTTTCGCACGGGGAATTATATTATGCGAGATGGCAAGGTTGTCGCTGTGCTCGATTTCGAGGATGCACACATTGGTGATCCGGTTCAGGATCTCGCCCACTTTGCCCTGCGGCTGTTTCGTGGACGAACACGCCAACCGTCGGGCCTCTTGCCTTTAGGAGAAGTAGTTGCAGTGTATGAAGATAAGAGTGGCTGGTCAGTACCGATTGAGGCATTTCACTTCTGGAGCGTATTCGAAGCCGTTTACTGTGCCATCACCCAACACCGTGCAGCCAGCCTCTTCGCCCGGAACCGAACAAACGATTCTCGCTACCCCGCCCTGGGTTACCAGGCTCGTCACCTTGATCGTTATGTCCTCGATTACGTAACCGCCGCGGAATCAGGATTACCGCCAGAGTGAAGTAAAGCACTCGGCAAAGAGGACATTACTATGGAAAAAATTTCTCTATGAGCGACCTGGACTTTTCCAGTTGTAACTTTGGTAGTGCACATGAATCACTGCAAGCGCCGGGCGAACACGACTCTCACAACGACAGCGCCTACTTTAATTTCATTACCGGAGATAATACCGGCATCATCGGTGGTGTCATCCGCATAGGCATGCGTCCCAATGAAGGATACAGCGAGGCATCGATCGTCATGCCCATGCGTGACGGTGCCGTTGCATTTTATTACAAACGTTCTCCCCTCTCTGCTTTGGAATACCCGGTTGGTTCTCAACAATGGGAATCCGCATCCCTCAAACTTGAAGCTGTCATAGCAAGCAGACAATGGCGATTAACTTATTCGGAGAAAGACGCGGTTCGACTTGTGAGAGACCCGCGTAGCTTTGCAGATAAGCCCGGCGAAGTTTGGCGGGCCTCTAGCCCAACGCTTTGCGAGATTGATCTGGTTTGGGAAGCGCAATACCCGATGCATGTTCTGTCCCCGGGTGGCAACCTCATGCCCGACGGCGAAGAAATTGTTTATGCTAAGAACCATTATGAGCAGTTCGGCAGCATCAGTGGCACGCTTCGTCTTGGAGATGAGCAATGGCAAATCAGTAAGGCACCCTCCTTCCGCGATCACTCCTGGGGACCGCGTATCTGGGAGAGTGCGCCTGACCAGGATTTCGTAACGCTGTACCTGGATGATGGTCGTCGTGTGGTTGCACTTGCTAATCGACTTGATGGACACGAAGATGGCCATGGTGTGATTTGGAAACCTGGGGAAACTGCACCTGTCCAGATCCAGCAATACAAAATTCTCGCTGACTATGCCGGGGAACCCGCGCCCACAGGACCAATAGGATGGAAAATTTCAACTAGCGAAGATGTGATCGAGGTTAAAGGTGAAGTTGTCGGCTACATGCCCCTCAGAGTCGGCAAGAATCCAGTTCGAATCGCACAAACATTTCTGCGTCTTGATGGTGATTTAAAGGGCTGGGCGAAAACCGATCTGACGAGGCCGATATTCACGACTTAAAGCTCAAAATTCAAGTAGCCCCTGGATTCCTGGGTCATGAGAAATGCGGGAACACTTCTTTACCAAACAACTCTATACAAGCCATGGTCTCTTTATGGCCCGGTCCGGCAGCGTGACGAAGTGCCAATAGAATTTGATCGACGCCAATTTCATCACGGTAACGCTCTATATCGGCGATGACATCTTCAGGTGAGCCAGCAATGATGCGATCGGGCACGACGCGATCAAAGCTCCAGTCATCATCCGTTGCGTTACGTACCCAGGGCTCCATCTCAGAATTGAAACGCCCCGAGCTGAAAAAGCCCAGCTTCTTGTAGAACAAATGATAGTCCTTGATCGTTGGCCACCATGATTCGCGCAACTCCCGGGAATTGTTTGTTACCCAGGCATCACGGCCCAAAATAACTTCAGCCTTTTCTCCATTATTGTGCTTCTTCGAGTGTTCTCGATACATATCTGCCCACAGCTTTATTACTGAACCCTTGTGTAAGGGATCGGTAACAAAACCAGTGCCGAGCCGCCCTGCCCGCTTCACTGCCGGCTCACTCATCGCTCCGATCCAGAGGGGAATTTCGTTTTGTACGATTCGGGGTGTGATGGTGACGTTATCTAGCTGAAAAATCTCTCCATCATAGGAAAAATTTTCTTCTCCCCACGACTTGCGTAAGATTTCTATGGATTCGGTGAATCTTGTAACAATCTTCTCGCGAGTAATACCAAACAAAGCCATTTCATCGTCCACCAGATTCAAACCAACACCCAAACTGGCCCGGCCGTTTGAGATATTGTCCAAGACTGCGATTTCCTCAGCCACATGTATGGGATGCCATTGCGGTAAATGCATAATGGCTGTACCCAATCGAACCCTTTTGGTCCGTGCAGCGATGGCGGCTAACAGTACGAATGGTGCCGGAAGATAACCATCAGGCTTCATGTGATGTTCCGGCACGTAGATACCATCAAAGCCTACAGCATCGGCCAATTCAGCTTCCGCCAGAATCTCCTCATATAATTGCGGGATACAGCGACCATCGGGCGGCGCCTGAGTGTTTAGGACCATTCCGAACTTCATCATTGTCTTCCCCAGATTGAGACATGCACAATATACCGTATGTTGTTTCAGAAAAAACGAAAAAGGAAACTGCTCGAAGCCGCTTCCACCTGCCCAAAGGCTATGCGGTCTTATGACTAACTTGTAAATGTTCACGAATAAGCTTGATAGATAAGGTCGAACCCACCAGTTCTGGTAATTGCAGCATCAACAATTCAAACTGCCCTAAAACCTGCACCCTCTCGAGCGATGCCGAGCCCTGCGCAATTGACCAGCACACGCAGAGGTCCCATCGCCGTCGCCGCATCGATGGCCGCCTGCACTTGGGCCTCGTCGGAAACGTCGGCTTTGGCAAAGGCCCCGCCGAGTTCGGAAGCCACCGAGGCCCCGAGGTCTTCATTCAAATCGACGATTGCGACTTTGGCGCCGCGTTCCGCCAAGGCCCGTGCGGTAGCCGCCCCTAGCCCGGAGGCGCCGCCGGTAACGATCGCCGAAGCTCCATCAATATCAAGCATGCTGTCAGATCCTCTCGATAATCGTGGCGTTGGCCATGCCGCCGCCTTCACACATGGTTTGCAGGCCGTAGCGACCGCCGGTTCGTTCCAACTCGTTGAGCAAGGTCGCCATCAGTTTCGTGCCGGAGCATCCGAGCGGATGACCGAGTGCAATCGCGCCGCCGTTTACGTTGACCTTGTCCATGTCGGCGCCGGTTTCCTTCTGCCAAGCCAGTACGACGGACGCGAAGGCTTCGTTGACTTCGAACAGATCGATATCGTCCATCGTCATGCCGGCGCGCTCGAGAATCTTCTTGGTGACGGGGATCGGCCCTGTAAGCATCGTAACGGGATCGGTGCCGGCAACCGCAAAGGCGTGGAAGCGCGCACGTGGCTTCATGCCCAACTCCTCGGCTTTCTCTCTGCTCATGATCAGTGCAGCCGAAGCACCATCGGATATCTGCGAGGAATTCGCCGCGGTAATCTTACCGTCCTCCTTGAAGGCTGGATTGAGAGTACCGAGTTTCTCTACGTGAGTGTCGGGACGAATACCTTCGTCGACCGTCATGAGTTCCTCGTGATCCTCGATCTTGATCGGCACCGGAATGACTTCGTTCTTGAAGCGGCCTTCCTCTGTCGCGCGTGCCGCACGATGCTGCGACTGCGTCGCAAAAGTATCGAGGTCGAGACGCGTGATGCCCCATTGGTCGGCGATCATGTCGGCGCCGATACCCTGAGGCGGCAGCCCACTCTCCGCGTAGCGATCGATCATTGATTGCGGAAACGGAAAACCCATTCCTTCGACAATCGAGGCGCCCATCGGCGTGCGAGTCATCACTTCCACGCCGGCGGCGACGACGACGTCGTAAGCACCCGCGATCACGCCTTGCGCCGCGAAGTGCAATGCCTGTTGCGAGCTGCCGCACTGACGATCGACGGTGGTCGACGGAACCGACTCCGGCCATCCAGCGGCCAGAACCGCGTTGCGGCCGATGTTGAGCGACTGCTCACCCACCTGCATCACGCAACCCATGATTACGTCGTCAACGATTGCGGGATCCAGGTTGTTGCGCTCCGCGATCGCCTTGAGGACGTGGGCTGCAAGATCGGCCGGGTGCCAATCTTTGAGTTTTCCGTTTCGACGGCCGCCCGGTGTTCGTACGGCATCGACGATGACTGCTTCTTGCATTTCGCTTTCTCCTTGTTGGATGTCAGTCGCCCAGACCCATGCGGCGCGCAATGATGACCTTCATGATCTCATTGGTGCCGGCGTAGATGGATTGAACGGCGGCGTCGCAGTAGTCGGCGGAAATCGGATATTCCTTCATGAAACCGTAGCCGCCATGCAGTTGGAGGCACTGCGCAGCAACTTTCTTTTGAAGGTCGGAGCCCCAGTACTTGCCCATCGACACTTCGGTCACGATCTCGTCGCCGCGCACGTGAGCGGCGAGGAGCTTGTCGGCGAACGCCTGACCGATTTGGTATTCGGTTTCGAGTTCGGCCAGAACAAATTGAGTATTCTGGAATGCGGCGATCGGTTTGCCGAAAGCCTTGCGACCCTTCACGTACTCGATGGTGTCGTCGAGCGAGCGCCGAATCGACGCCATCGAACCGACCGCGATGCATAGTCTCTCCTGCTGAAGCTTCGCCATCAGCATCTTGAAGCCGCTGCCTTCCTCGCCCAACAGGTTCGAGACCGGCACGCGACAATCCGAGAAGAACATCTCCGAGGTGTCCTGGCCTTTCAGACCGATCTTTTCCAGGTTGCGGCCGCGCTCGAAACCCGGCGCGTCGGCATCGACGAGGATCAAGCTGATCCCTGAATGCGCTTTCTCGGGATCGGTCTTGGCGACGACGATCACCAGGTCGCAGTTTTGACCGGAGGAAATGAAAGTTTTGGCGCCGTTGACGACGTAGTCGTCCCCATCACGGATCGCGCGGGTCTGCACGTTGGCCAAATCGGAACCCGTCCCCGGCTCGGTCATCGCGATGGCAAGAATACAATCGCCAGCGATCGCGGGTCTCAGATACTTCTCTTTTTGTTCGTCGGTTCCGTAGGTCTCGAGGTAAGGCAGACAGATGTCGGTGTGCAAGGACGCCTGAACACAGTGGGCACGCGCGTATGCGAGCTCCTCCATGATGATCGCATCGAATAGGAAATCGCCACCGGCCCCGCCCCACTCTTCCGGCATGTTGCAGCCGAGATAACCTTCCTCGCCCATGCGCTTCCAGATCGATCGCGGAGTGATACCCGCCGCGTTCCATTCGAGAATGTGCGGCTCGATCTCGGTTGCGACGAAACGGCGAAACTGGTCACGAAACAGTTGATGGTCTTCGTTGAAGATCTCTCTTTTCATTCGTGCCTACTAGCCCGGGGCCGTCGTTGAAGCACGGCCGAAGTCGATTCCTGAAACAATCAGCGGCCGTTCGCTTGATATAGTATCCAATCAGATTGTATGATCCCATACAAATATGGCCCCTCCGAAAGTCACCCATGAATTAGACGCACCCCCCTGGCTGCGCGTGGAAAGTACGCTAATGGCCACGGCCCGGGCGATTCGCCAGGGCTACGACCATCGTTTCGAACCGTTGGGGCTGGAGTATAAGTAGAATAAACACCCTTTCCCCTGCTACTTTACCCTGAACATCCGGCGGGTGGCAATTGTTTGGTCGCCTGTCCACCATACAAATCCTAATGTTTGCTTATTAATCGATTTAGAAATCACCCTTTACGAAGGCGAACTAAA
>JAPUIP010000014.1 GCA_027296925.1 Candidatus Poribacteria bacterium
TGAATCTCAGGCACAGTGGAGATCTATCCGCCGTAGGGGCACAGCATGCTGTGCCTCTACAAATGGATTCGACTGTCCAACTGCGTAAGTCCTATTGGGTTTGACGCGAAAGGAACACAAGTGCGTTTCAGGCGCAAGGGAGGTGAGGTGCAGAGGAGAAAGGGAGAATTTAAATCCCCCTGCACCCCTGCCCCTCAAAGTTCGGGACAAGCTTCCTCTGCTCACTTTCTCCACGTTCGCACGATAGCGGGCAAACGTAGTGATGGCGGGAGTTTACCGCTTAAGTCAGTGACATTCAAGTTAAGTGCCTTCTTCAATATGGTCTGAAAAAGGGATGATAACCTCCGCTTTATCGACGCCCTCCCCAAATGGATTGTTGGCGAGTGCCTTATCTGTTAACTTCGATATGCGCAGAAGGGCTTTTTCTTTTAATGTGCCCATTTTTTCCGCCTCGCAATCCTTCGCAGTATAACCCACGCGCTTTGAGTTCTCATCTCTCATAGTCGCTTTTGCGTCTGCTGCGATAACGCTTTGAAGTACTGTTCGATCAATTCACGGTACTGTGGCGGGAAGCTTTCCGCCTGTCCCGACTTGAGATTCGATTCGAGTTGTTGTATCGTCTCTAGCAGTTTCGGATCAAGCAGCGGCGCGTCGTTTGTGGCCGCCGTTGGTTCTTTTGCAACTTTACTTTTGCGCTTTTTGCTGACCTCCCGCTTCTGCAACGATTTGGAACTTTCAAGCATCCGCGTCAAGATTTCCCGCTGTTTGTCTATCACTTGCTGATTCAGACTCCCTCGCTGAAGTTCCGCTTCCACCTCTTTCATATCCTCCGATATGCTTTTGAGATCGCCAAGCACCTCCGACAACCGTTCCATCATATCAGCAAGCCGCTCTGTGGCCTCACGGATGAGTTGCTGCTCATACGCCAACCGCCTGAGCAACTGCTCATTGCTTGGCGTGCGTCCTTGTTGTCGCATCTGTTGGCTCAACTGCTGAGCCATTTCGTTGAGTTGCCCCTGATTCTGCGCCAACTGTTGAAGCTGCTCCAGCATATTCTGCATCCCCGCCATACTCATCTGCTGGTTCATCCCATCCATGGCCTTCAGCAGATCGGAGATGACCTGATTGATGTCTGCCAATCCCTGTTTCTGGATGGGAACAGCAAGGCTGGGCTTTCGATCCTCCAGTGCCCGTGCGGATCGCTCAAGGGCATCGCCGGTGGCGTTAAGCCGCCAAACGATTTTCGGATCAATTTGCACCTGTTCCTTGCCCAACTCCCAAAGCCGGGTGGCAAGCAAGTTGAGTCCCGCTGCAAGGCTCAACTCATCCGCAGCGAGCCGCTGTAACTGCTTGACTTCGCCTTCGGTATACTGCCCATGTCTAGACTGCAAAGTCTCATTGGTACCATCAATGACCTGCTCGTGGGTTCGAGAGAGATACAGTCCACTTCGCACCGCCTCGCGTATCGCAGCCAAAGCCTCATCTGCATTCCCACCTCGCATGAATTCCAGCGCGTTGTCCAACCCCTGATGAAGTTCATTCAGCCCTTGCTGTGCTTGCTGACCGGACTGCATGGCGCCTTGCATGCGATTCCCACGCATCTGTGAACGGGTCGATTGGAGGTTTTGGGTGATTTGGATGTCTCGTGCGTACTGATTTAGACGCTTCACCTCATCCGCCACACGCTTGAGATTCGCTTGTTCGGACATCTCCTCACCGAGTTCATCAAGCTTGTCGTGGAGGTCTTCCATTCCCTTGGCGACGCGATCCTCTTGCTGAGCGAGCGCCTTCGCAGATTGATTTACATTGCTGTTTTGAGCCGCCTTATCAGCGAGAGCGCCCAGTTGCTCCATCAAGCGTTCCTGACGTTCAGCGAGTTCTTTCGCCTGATTGACCGCCGCCTCAAGCTTTTGCTGAAGAATCATCTGCTTATAAAGCTCTTTCAGCCGATCGAGTTGCTGGAGAAACTGCTCCTGGTTGAAATTGGCTTCCATCAACTTTTGTTCTTGTTCGGACAACTGTTGCTGCTGCAATGCCTCGGCCAGTTTTCGCAACAACTCCTTGTGTTCCTCCGATAGGGCTTCGTCCATCAGTTCCTGCAACTCCTGATATTTCCGAACCGTTTCCAGATCGAACAGTTGCTGCTTCTCCATCTGCTCCGTCGTTTTCTTCATATCTTCCATCAGATCTTTCGCCGTCTGCTCGATCTGCTTCTGGTTTTCCAGAACCTGCTGCATCAACTTTTCGTCTTTCAGGGTCAGTTCCTGGCTCTTGCGAATCTTGTCCAGCAATTCATCGATCATGTCCGTTGCTTCCGCCTGCTCGTTAAACAAGGCTTCAAGTCCCTGCTGCTCGATCTCCTGCTCAGATTCGATCTCCTCGTAGAGTTCCGCAAGGGACGGAAAACGGATGGCGTATGTGCCGGATTTGCCGATGTTTGCACCGGTGACGTTGTCGGCATCAATCGCTTCGGCGTGATAGGAAACGATGTCTCCCGGAAACAGCCCAATCGGATCCAGATTCCAGGGAAATTCGATGAAAACTGCGGTTTTTGCAGCATCCCACGTTTTCAACGGCACGATCACGTCGTCTTCGCTCTCCCCTTCAATCCGATAAACGAGCTGTATCTGCTGGACTCCGAAGTCATCCTTGGCATCGATCTGGAGGGTGACGATCATCGACTCATCCAGCACAACATCTTTCCCCGGAGCAACAATCTCGATCCGCGGTTCGGCGTCCGCGATCGCGTGAATGATGTAGGTGATCGGCTGTGAGTTTGAAACACCATCGGTATCAATAAGCGCAATGTGATATTTCTCGCTACGTTGGATGATAAAACTCCCAGATAACCGATTGCCATCTGAGACGTTGAGTTTGACCGGCTCCGAGTCCTCAAGAACCAACGTCGCCGACGCGAGCGGCTTGTTGCTTTCCCCATCGAACCGCACCTCTGCGCCAATGAGCGCAGTGACGTCGCCGAGGTTCTCTTCCAGCACTTGCGGAGAAAGTTGAGTGTACTTGGGATAGTTGAGCTTGAGTTGGAAGCGGCTCATAATCGGCTCCCGTGCAACGGTAATCTGATAATGTTCCGACGTCGCCCCCTTCGCTGCGATATAGTATTCCATTGACTGCGTGACATTTTCGATTGTGAAGCGGTAGGGGATCTCCGTCTTGTTTCGTGTCATCAAGAGGTTCCGCCATGCGCCCGGCGATGATGCCGATTCCCCAACTTGTCCCATCCGATAGTAAAGATACACGGGCGCGCCCCGGTGCCCGGTGACTTTCACAGAAATGGGGACATTTGCTCCTGATTCGATTTGCGCATTGCCGGGCTGAACTTCATCGATCTGGACGATCAGCATCTCTTGCGGTGTCTTGGGCAATTCATCAAATGCCTGTGCAAAATCCCTTGTCGCAGATGGAAACAGGAAGTGAATCAGAATCAATAAAGCCAAAGCAACCGCCGCAAATCCTCCATACTTTTTGAGCTTCAGGATTTCTTTTTCAAAAACCCGTTTTGTTTCGATCCTATCCACGGATTGTCGAGCTTGCTCTATCAGTCTTTCAATAAATCCCAGCGCATACCCAAAGCGGTTTTGCTCCATCTCCGGCTTGAGTTGGACGGCGCTCAGAATTCGGTTCTCAAATCCGGGATGGCTCGCCTCTACATAAGCCGCGACCTGATCATTCGTCAGTTTTCGGAAAACAGGGCGGAGGAGGTAGCGCCATGCCGCATATACGCCGACGCCGAGCCACAGCAGCACCAACCCCATACGGAACACACGCGGCAATGGCAGGAGTTGATCGATCAGGAGCGCAGCGGCAAGGGCGACAGCAAGCGTACCTAACCATCGCAGTAAACTGTGGGATAAGAGCAGAATTCGCCACTGCGTTCTCAAAGACTGAAGCCGGCTAATGATTGTTCGATAAGTTTGTTCGGTATTCTGATGTGACATGTTTTTACCTCCGTTGATTTGAGATGCAAAACCGTTCTCTTTGTCTCCTAATGTGTGAGCGCGTAAACGGCGATATTGACCGCCATCTTCGCGGCCAGTTCCCGCACCTGTGGGGTATCTTTCGGATGGACTTTCGGATCTTCCAGGCCATCCCCGATGTCTGAACTAAAGACATAGTAGACCACCATACGTCCTTCGTGGAACAACCCGAAACCTTGTGCAGGTTTTCCGTCGTGTTCGTGAATCTTTGGGAGTCCGTTCGGGAAATCGTAGAAGCAGTGATAGAGCGCGTGTGAATTCGGTATGGGTTGGAGTTGCTGATCGGGAAACACACGACGCATTTCACGGCGGAAACCTTTGTCGAGCCCGTAGTCATCATTTACAAAGAGAAAGCCACCGTGCGTCAGATAGAAGCGCAACGCCTCAACTTCCTTCTCGGTGAGACGGATATTGCCGTGACCGACGATGTAGAGCATCGGATATTGGTACAGGTTTCGATCCGTCAGTTTCACAATCACGCGATCTTTCGCTGTCTCGATGTCCGTCCGTGCACGAAGGATTTTCAGCCAATTGGAAATGGAGGTCCCATCCCCGTACCAATCGCCGCCACCGCCATATTGTACCTGAGCAACCACGAATTTATCGCCGGCACTTTGGGCGGAACCCATCAGAAGAACTAAACTCAACAAAAAACCTGATGCACTACCGGCGAAGCAAACGATAATCCGCTTTACGCGGTATGATTCTAAAGACCTCAATCGTTCTTTGTTCATAATCTACCCAGTATAAAACTCTATCATTACCAATACGATACTTGCAAAGCTCTTGCAAGTGGGGAGGGAGATGGGATAACCGCTGGTGTTGAATTTGCTCTGCATTTTGAGCGAGCCATTCGATGCGATTGGCCAGTCTTTGCCGTTTGGAAGAATCAAAGTTCGCTCAATCGTCGCGTGCTGCCGGAGCAAAGTCTATTTGATACCGAGTTGTTCTTTGACCTTTTCCCATGGTATCCTTTTTCCGGCTTTCAGATCTTCCTGCCCCTTTTTCAATTGCATTATAAATTTTGGATCTGTTACCATCAGCCAATCTTCTAACGGCTCACTCGAATCTTCATCAAGAATTTGTTGAAGGACGCTGATTGGAACGACAAGCGTTTTTTCTGCTGCCTCTGTTTTTAGCTGTTCCGTTTCTACTACTGCCATGATAGCCATCTCCTATGCCTTGAGGGATGATGCTCATGAAATTCTCTACCTAACGTTGTCGAATCTTTCCCCTTGACATTTCCTATGTGCCTTAAAAGCTTCACACCAACCCCCTCCGCTTGCGCAAAAACCATTCCACCCCCAGGAAGCCAACCGCAAGAATCAGGACAATCGGGTTGTCCCACAGATCTCGCTCTTGAACCGCAAACACACGCTCTCGAACGTCTTTAATCTTTTCGGGCAGGGAGGCGGCTTCGGCGATGGGTGTGTAGTGTCCACCGGTTTTGACAGCGAGGGCTTTGAGCAATGCTTCGTTCAGTTGTGGATTTTCAAGCTCTGCCAGCGGGGATTGGACAAAGACCTCTGTTGAATCCTCACCGAGCGAAGATAGGTGATCTGCGCCCAAAGCACGAATCTGGTAAACCCCTTTCTGGTTTGCACGGAATTGGGCAGTATAGGCGCCGGCAACCTGTGAATCTGCTTGCGTTCGGATCTGAAAGCGTTTCTGGTCCGGTGGTATCACTTCGATGGTGAGATCTGCGTCTGCCATCGGTTGATAACTCTCCGTGTATGCATACGCCGTGATCTGGACTTCATCGCCGACCGAATAGGTGGTCAGATCGGTTGTGACATTAATCTGTTTGGCATCCGCTCGTGTTGCCATCCAGCGAACCGTCTGCCCCCAAAAGCGCGGGTAAGTATTATCCTCGTCTTTGAAATTCCACACGCCAAATGCCCAATTCCATAGGCCTTCGGCAGTGATTAGGAGGCTTTTTCCCAAACCCGAACGCTGAAAAACGATGATCGGAATCGCGATCTCACTTCTATCTGCACGATATTCGGCAAGCACTGTCGCGCCGCCCCGGAGCTGAAAACCGCCCAACCAGCGCGACAGCGGCGGCAAATCGCGCCATAACGCTTCAACTTTTGCCTGCGTGTCTCCCAAACGGGTGATTGGATGGTACATGCCGTGTCGAGTCAATTCCGGACTAAAATCTTCATTTCGAACGACGCAGCCATTAGGCGGGATGACAATCGGTAAGAGATTCGCCAGAGGCGTACTTTTGAATCCGTTACGACCGAGCGAGTTTTGTCCACCGAGGAAGATGACGGCTTTTCCGCGTTTTTCGACGAAATCGAGGACGGCTTTATGCTGTTCCGGCGTCAGCATGCCGGCGCGAAGATCGCCGATAATCAGCACATCATAAAACAACAAGCCATCAAGCGTTTCTGGAAAACGCGGTATGCGATTCAGGTCGGTTGTCTGTGGATAATACCGATTCGAGCGTGCCAACAACGTGTTGCGGAGTTGATTGGGAGTGCGGCTCGAAAGGATGGTGCAGGTTGAATCAATGTTCGGGTCACGTTCGAGTGCGCGTTTGAGAAAGGTATATTCCCAGCGGGGGCGACTGTCGATGTAAAGCACTCGCAACTTCGTCTTGACGACTTTTAAGGGAAATGCCTTCTCGTTGTTTTCAGGGGTCAGTTCGTCTGGAAGCGTGGGCAGAGAAACGACATATTGGAAGATGCCTTCCGCTTGCGGGTTGAGTGTAAACTCAATGACCTGAGTGGGCGCATCCGTCAACGTTATCGGTATGGCATCGACGATCTGCTCGTTCTGTGTCAGTGAAACGCGGACCTTGCTTCCTGCGTAGCCCACGTGGTGTATGCTGACACGGATCGGCACATCATGCTCCATATAGACGACAGGACTCACCCGGATTTTTGAGATCTGGAGGTCCTTTGGTGGGTGAGGGCTGCCGACGCCGACCGTGTAAATCGGGATTTGTGCTTCGGCTACCTTTTCGACGACACCGGATGAGGCGTTGTGCGCCCCATCGGTGATGATTACGACTCCCGCGAGCGGTTGTCCGCGCCACTCTTTGGCTGCATCGCGGATTGAGGTCGTGATGTCTGTTAATCCACCCGTTGCTTCGAGCGCGCCGATTTCGCTGGAAATCTGATATGGCTGCGTGTCAAACCGATAGAGGTGAACCTCAAATCGGCTGGCGAGGGCCGCCAGAAATTGACTCGTGGGCTCAAATAAGAGACGATTTACAAGATTTAAGCGCGTCTCTTGCCCATCCGCCGATGCTATATCTTCAAGCTGCATACTTTGGGAGGTATCCGCAAGCACCAGCAGATGTGTCGGTGGGGTAATATCTTTCTTTTCAATCAGCACCGGTTCAAGTAGACAAAGTAACAGCACCGATGCGGCTAGAATCCGTAAACTGATGAGGAGTGTTCTGAGCCTGTGGCTCAGCGGACGTTTCAAACGGAGGTAAGCATACACTGTAGCGCCAGCCATGACTGCAAGTCCGAACACAACCGCCCACCATGGCCACAGGTAAGTGAATCGCATTAAATCCCCTTCTTGGTTGCAAATGTTGGTGAATTATACCTTACCGCCTGAAAACCCGTCAACTGAAATCCTGAGCGGATGGCGTGACCATTTCTATGCGCCAAAAATCAGGACTTTTTATCAGTTTGGGGTTGACAAGGGCAATTATCTTCTGTAGAATTAGCGTTGTGTCACTTCAGTATAGAGATCCAAGGGATCAAACCGCTGACTTGAACGATACGAGTAAGGGGGTGGAGGCGATCCAATCGTCACCAATATTAGATAGAATTTACACAATCATACTCAGCTTGAGAGGGGCAATGATTCCAGCGGAGGTCGTTCTGAGCCCCGAGACATATCAGAAGATCGTTGAGGAATCGAATATTCAACAGGAAATTCGGACTGGCAAAGATCCGGTATCAGTGCTGAGGAATTATTTCTCAATTCCAATTACAATTCGAGAAGAAAACGCCGACCTGATCATCGCGAAGGAACTTTTCCCAAATCCTTGCCCCGTTTGTGGGCGTCGCATCCCGTTCTTGCGAGAGATGATCGAGCGAATCGAATCTCGTTCGATAAAGCGCATCCGATGTCCGCTCGGCCACCGCTATGAAGGGGAAATCAAAGTCTACTATCTGAACATCTTCCAGGAAGATCAAACAGACCCCAAAGCGGTTCAGACATGCCCGCAGTGTGGAAGTAAAAACGTTCAGTATCTTAGCCAAACGGATGTGTTCTGCCTCAATTGTGAATGGGATAATCTGAAACTGATTCGCGGCACTTAAGAGCGAAGCGCAGGGCTTTCGATTCGCCGTGTGGCTTGATGGCAGTTGCAAGAAATCTATTGTTCAAGATGATGGTTCGCAAGTTTTAGAAACCGATGTGCAGCGTGGAATTGTGTCGGATAAGTCTTTGTTGTCCCTCTGCGTCCCTTCGGTCATTCTCTGCCCCCCTGCTGCGCGAGACTCAGAAGTCTGCGGTGAGAGCATCGATCACGTTGACTCACACAGCGGAATTTGGGGAACCCACAATGGCGCGCCGATCGATAACAAAATGGCTTTTTATCTGCATATTGGGCTTCACAGGTTTTATGCGGCTGCAAGGAATACTTGCCGCCGAAGCACTCCCTCAATTTGTCGAAATTACCGAGACGGCGGGAATTGATTTCGTCCACAACAGCGGCGCCTTTGGCAAAAAGTATCTGCCAGAAACGATGGGTTCCGGTTGCGCATTTATCGACTACGACAACGATGGCTGGGTTGACATCCTGTTCGTGAATGGCAAAGATTGGCCAGGGCATCCGACCGGAAAACGACAAACGATGGGTCTCTATCGCAACAACCGTGACGGCACTTTTGCGGACGTGACCCGACCGGCGGGGCTCGATGTGGCATTGTACGGTATGGGTGTTGCCGTTGGCGATTATGACAATGATGGCGACGCAGATCTCTATATCAGTTGCTTGGGGGCGGATCGGTTATTCCAGAATCAAGGCGATGGGACGTTCGTAGACGTGACAGAGGGGGCGGGGATTCATAATCCTGGTTTCGGAACAAGCTGTGCGTGGTTGGATTATGACAAAGATGGCAATCTAGACCTCTATGTCGCCAATTACGTGGAATGGACAATTGACACAGATCTGTTCTGCACCTTAGACGGCACAAACAAATCATATTGCACCCCGGAATCGTATTCGGGGCAATCCAGCCGGCTGTTCCGAAATCGTGGTGACGGCACGTTTGCCGATGTGTCGCGGATTGCGCGGATTGAGGACGCCACGAGCAAATCGCTTGGCGTTTGCATTTTTGACTATAATGGCGATGGCTGGCCCGACATTTTCGAGGCAAACGACACACAGCCGAATAAACTCTATCAGAACAATGGGGACGGCACCTTTATCGAAAGAGGGATGATCGCCGGCATCGCTTATAATGAGAGCGGAGTTGCGATGGGCGCGATGGGGATTGACGCCGGGGATTATGATGGAAGTGGCAGGGCGGGTCTGGTCATCGGCAATTTCTCCAACGAGATGATGAATCTCTATCATAACGAAGGGGAGCTTTTTATCGATGACGCCCCCATCGCCAACATCGGGAATGCGAGCTTGCTGACGCTGACGTTTGGCTGTTTTTTCTTCGATTTCGATCTGGACGGGAAGCTCGATATTTTTGCCGCCAACGGTCATGTGGAAAACGACATTAATGCCGTGCAGAGCGGCGTAACTTACGCCCAAGTCCCCCACCTGTTTCACAATCATGGCGCGGGAAGGTTCGAGGACGTTGCCCTGAAAGTGGGCCCAGCGCTCCGGAAACCAATTGTCGCACGGGGCGCCGCTTACGGAGACATCGACAACGACGGTGACTGGGATGTGCTTGTCACCACCTCCAATGGCAAAGCACATCTCTACCGCAACGATGGCGTCAATCCGAACAACTGGATCAAGTTGAGATTGATTGGGAGGGAAAGCAATCGGAACGGCATCGGCGCCAGGATTACGATAAAATCTGAATCCGGGATACAGACGCGCACGCTAAAAAGTGGCGCGAGCTACTGTTCACAGAGTGAGCTCGCAGCCATTTTCGGAGTCGGAAATGATACCCGGATTGATGCGATTGCGATCTATTGGCCCAGCGGCGCCGTCGATCGGCTTGTCAATGTAAAACCGAATCAGTTAATCATCATTGAAGAGGGCAAGGAGAGTGAGTAATCATTCGAATTTCCATTGCTTTTTGATTGGTGCGTTATCTCCTTCCGCGCTCGATGTTCGCGGTTCCACTTCATTCGTTGCCCCAGGGGAATGACTCAATACAGAATGAGCGCTCCGATAGTGGCAGGTCAACCTTGGCCCCGCCTCGGGCCGACGAACTGTGAATCGCGAAGCCAATCTCCGTTGCGCGGCGGGCGTGGTCCACGTCACAGGCTGTTCGTCCGCCCGTTCGCACAGCCTGCACCAAATCGCTGACCATCCCCGTACCGGCCGGCCACCCCGCCATCTCCTCCGGCAACGCGACGGCGCGAATGTCTGCTTTACCCTCCACTCGCCAGACGAAGCTCTCGTTGGCGTCATTCAGAAGAAACAGCCGACCGGCTTCACCCACGACCTCAAAACTCATCGGCAGACCATCTCCCTGATGACGACCATCCGGCGTAATGTAAAGCACCACCCCATTTTCCAGACCGATCTGGGCGCGCCCCGGCGGGTCCATGTGTCGGCGTGAATCCGGCGTATCCCCCGATACGTCATCCACGAGACCGCTGACCCACGCCGGCTCGACATCGCCCGCCAAACCCAGAAGCGCATCATACCAGTGGCAGCCATGATTTATCAAGTTCGGAAGCCCGTATGCGACGATACTTGTAATCTCTCCGATGCTACCATCCGCAATCAACTTTCGCAGGGCTTGGTAGCGAGCCATCCAACGTCGATCTAGCGCAAGCAGCAGTGGCACATTTCGGCATGCTCCCGTGATTCGATCCATTTCGGCAAGCGTTGTGGCGAGAGGCTTATCGCACAGTATTCCACGCACACCGGCTTGAACGGCTAACTCAATCTGCTCTGCGTGCATGGTTTGGCGCGTGGCGATGCACGTCAAGTCGGGCTTGATTTCATTGAGCATCCGCGAATAGTCGTCATAGGTCGGGACGTCGCCCCAAACGTCACGCCAGCAATCCACGAATTCCGCTCGGGTTTCTGCGCCGAGGTCAAACACCGCCACCACTTCGGTCTCTGGCACAGCGTGAAAAGCGGTGGCAAAGTTATGACTCCCCGGTGTACGGTTTACCATGCGGTGGCAGCCGGCGATGGCGACACGCAGTTTGTCTTGGCTTTGTGCCATTGTTCATCTCCTCCGGGTGAAGGTTCAATTTCCAGTCGGTCTCGGTGACACATGCCCCCGCGCCTACCACGAGAATCCGGGGCCTTCGGGTGCAAGGAAACAACCATCAACGAAGTGATCACGGTCCTCATCGGTTAAGAGCCCCGTCTCAAGATACATCGCGTTGGGCAGGGCGCAGAGGATATTTAGCTTTATCAAGCCGCCGCCATGCGTGCAGCACGGTACGCCAAACGCGGCCGCCGTCAAGCCGGTGGCAACGCATTCGGAGAAACCACCTAGGCGAGCGAGATCGACTTGAACGATGTCTATTCCGCGACGGACCAAGAGTTCCTTAAACTCTTCCTTCCCGTAAAGATTCTCGCCGGTGGCAATCGGTATGACAAGCCCATGCGCGAGCTCGGCGTAATCATCATAGTTGCGGGCGGGCAGCGGCTCCTCGAACCAGAAGACCCCCATCTCTTGAAAGACTTGCCCGCGACGTAACGCCTCGAATACCGAGAGCGTCTGATTCGCGTCAACCATGATGATGACCTCCGGACCGACTTCCGCCCGCACCGCTTCGAGGCGACGGATGTCCTCTCCCAATGTCGGAGAGCCAACCTTGACCTTCACGGCTTTGAACCCCTCTGCGACAGCACGGGCGCATACCTCCTTGAGTTCGTCAACATCGAAGTGCATCCAGCCCACCATCGTATAGGCTGGAATTCGGTCCTTTGCCTGGCCGATGAGCCGGTGAGCGGGTTGTCCTGTTTCTTGTCCAAAGATGTCCCAGAGAGCGATATCCACAGACGCTAGCGCATACATAGTCATACCGTGGATGGCTTGTTCCTCCAGCGCTCGCTTCAGATCTTCCTGAATGAGTCGGATAGCAAGCGGGTTCTGACCTTCAAGGAGCGGAGCGACCTCCTCATTGAGCATTGTCTGGAACGTCTGATTTGCTCCCCGAATCGAGGAGAAACCAAACGATGAAGTCCCAACCAATCCCTTATCCGTATGGACTTTCAGCGTGACACGTCCTGGGTGCTTATTCGCTCGGAGCGCGTCGGTGATTGGCCGCTCCGGCGGCGGAGCGATATATAATTCAGTCTCAAGGCGAGTAATTTTCATTTTTCTCTCCCTCATGTAGATTGCTTAATTCCCTGTCTGTGGTGACACAACACACAGAATCGTGCAGCTTGGCTTGAATCATTAGGTACTTGAGTGGTTCATTTCTCAAATTCGACGAAGGTTTTAACCAACACCTTTGTGACGGGTCAAAGCCCCCCTCTGTCACTGCGTGACGCGTTACAGAGAGGGGCTTCGACTGCGAACATCACAACCCTATACAGACTTATGAAATCGACCACTGAGTCATCAGCCGGCTGCACGTCTCCAAACTTCATCCGGTTCACAGCGTAATCTTTGCCACCCACCCGGAGGCTGCGTCGCAGTAGAGGAAATCTTCGCCAAAGATGGATAGCCCATGCGGTTCCGGATCTGACGCCGGCACCTCAATCCGGTCCAGTTCCTTACCATCCGCCAGATCCAGCTTGACGATGACCCGGTCGGAGGTGTGTACGACCCAGACGCCGTCCTCCACTCGCACCACGCCGTGTCCCCGACCATACGGCAGGGGAATCGAGTGTTGCACCGACCAGTCCGAAATCCGAACCTTGTGCAGGATCTGATTCTTGAGCGTCTCCACCCAGAGATATCCTTCTTCATAGTGATCGTACTCAACGCCGTGCGTGCCGCCACCGTCCGGTATCGGATACCGCTGCAAGGTCTCTCCCGTTTCCGGATCAACCTTGAGAATTTCTCCCAGGCCCGGCTTTGCATCAGTCGGTCGCGCCGGTCGCCACTGACTTCCTGCACCATTGGCGGCTAACCAGAGCGCACCGCCGCCATAGGCGAGCCCACTGGTGTTGGACGAGTCACTCGGAATATCCCGGATCAGTTTGGTAACACCGTATCCGGACGATTCGGCGATTTCGATCAATGCAA
Organism: Candidatus Poribacteria bacterium; assembly: GCA_027296925.1. Taxonomy (GTDB): domain Bacteria; phylum Poribacteria; class WGA-4E; order WGA-4E; family PCPOR2b; genus JAPUIP01. The sequence continues at coordinate 13,319 of JAPUIP010000014.1, forward strand.
CACGGTCGGTAATCTGGTCGACGATCCAGAGCCCGTCATCCGTGACCTGCAGCCCATTGGGCACTGCGTACGGCGCCCGAAAAAGTTTCTCAATTTTTCTAGCCATCTGCTTCTCCTCTGTTTTATATGGATAGGATACATCGTAGAGATACGAGATCTCGCATCTCTATATTCATCAGTACATGCCTGATGAAGCACTCGCTTTGTCCAAGGTAAAGGTGCCGCTTCCTCAAAGTTCCCGTAGTAACCGTTGGAGACGACCTTCGCCAGCATGTAACGGCTCGTCAAGGCGAACTTCAGCGGACGACGTTGCGTTTGGCCACACCCCGGCCTGGCGTTCGCAATTTGCCACCCTGACGGTTCTGCGCTTTTTGGATTTTCGCCCAGGTGTCCCGTAACGAAACCGTCCGATTGAATACCAGCTTTTCATCGGAAGAATCGGGGTCTACGCAAAAATATCCCTTCCTGAGAAACTGGTAGCGACTGCCGGCCGCGCCGCTGGCCAGACTCGGTTCAACGCGACATCCGGTCAGGACTTCCAGCGAGTTTGGATTCAGATTCGCTGTGAAATCAGAACCCTCCGGCACATCATCTGGATCTGGCTTTACGAAGAGATGGTCATACAAGCGGACCTCGGCTTCAACGGCGTGGGGCGCCGAAACCCAGTGCAACGTCCCCCGGATCCTGCGTCCGTCCTTAGACCAACCACCGCGTGTCTCAGGGTCATAAGTGCAATGGAGTTCCACCACTTCGCCCGCCTTTTCATCCTTAACCACGCGCTCGCAGGTGATATAATACGCATGTTTGAGCCGGACCTCGCGACCAGGAGCTAAACGGAAGAATTTCCTGGGTGGGTCTTCCATAAAATCTTCGCGTTCGATGTAGATTTCACGCGAAAACGGAACCTTCCGCGATCCCATCCCCGCATCCTCCGGGTTGTTCTCGGCGTCGAGTTCCTCGACCTGATCTTCGGGATAGTTGTCAATGATAACCTTCAACGGTTCCAACACCGCCATCACGCGCTGAGCCTGTTTGTTCAAGTCCTGACGGATGCAGTACTCAAGCAGACTCATATCCACCAGATTATGGCTTTTCGCGATGCCAACGCGATTACAGAAATCTCGAATTGCCTCGGGTGTGTATCCCCGCCTTCGCATACCCGACAGTGTGGGCATCCGCGGATCGTCCCATCCGCTGACATATCCTCCTTCGATCAGTGGCCTGAGCACGCGTTTACTCGTCACGGTATGGCTGAGATTGAGACGCGCAAACTCGATTTGCCGTGGATGATAAATCTCCAATGCGTCGAGATACCAGTCGTACAGCGGACGGTGATCTTCAAATTCCAGTGAGCACAGCGAGTGGGTGACCCCTTCGATGGAATCCGACTGTCCATGCGTGAAATCATAAGTCGGATAGATGCACCACTTGTCGCCTGCCCGATAATGCGTTGCGCGTAGAATGCGATACATGACCGGGTCTCGCATGTTCAAATTTGGAGACGCCATATCGATTTTTGCGCGAAGTGTTCGGGAACCGTCTGGGAATTCGCCCGCCCGCATCCGCTCGAACAAGCCCAGGTTCTCGGCCACAGAACGGTTCCGATATGGACTATCCACACCTGGCTCAGTTAAGGTGCCGCGGTGCGCTCTGATCTCCTCCGCATTCAGATCACAAACGTACGCCACTCCCTTTTTGATGAGCTGCACGGCATACTCGTAGAGTTGTTCAAAGTAGTCCGAGGCGTAGAACTCTCGATCCGCCCAATCAAATCCGAGCCATCGAATGTCCTCTCTTTGAGATTCAACATATTCAATCTTTTCAGTGAGTGGGTTCGTATCATCGAACCTCAAATTGTAGAGGCCGCCGAAATCCTCGGCGATACCGAAATTGATGCAGATGGCTTTGGCATGTCCAATATGCAGAAAGCCGTTCGGCTCCGGTGGGAATCGGGTATGAACACGACCGCCGTATCTGTTCGTTCTCAAGTCTTCCTCGACAGCCTGGCGGATAAAGTCTGTAGGCGGAGTAGCATCCGCCGTTGCTTTGTCATTTTTTCTTTCAGTCGTTGTACTTTCCACAGCGTTTCTCCCTGATCTAACACGACTGTGTTAAATTAGAAATCCGATACAACTGGTGGCGCAGCAAGACCGGGAATGTAGATTGGGATTCTATCAAAGTGGAGTTTCAGCAAGCGAATGCTATCTTTCACGAATAGATGCCCCAAACGCCTCAACCTGCTCCGCCGTTGGCATCGATGGGGCCGCACCCAGTACGGTAACGGCTAAGGCGCCGGCGGCGTTGGCAAAGGCAACGGCATCCTCAAGTTTATCGCCGCGTGCAAGTGCGGTGGCGAGAGCTCCACAAAAAGCATCGCCTGCCGCTGTCGTATCAACCACATTGACGGCGTATGCCGGAATCAGTTTTTTCAACGCCGGCGTGACCAGCAATGCACCGCGATTGCCAAGCGTCAAAACCACAGCGGAGAGCCCTTTGCGCAAGAGCACTTCAGCGGCGCGTTCTGCGCTCGCCAAATCGGCGACTTCGACCCCGGAGAGCCATTCCGTTTCCACTTCGTTGGGGGTTAAAATATCCACTTGCGCCAACAATCTTTCCGGCAATTCCTGCGCTGGGGCGGGATTCAAGATGACCTTTGTACCACTGAATTGCGCGATTTCTGCCGCCCGCTGGGAAGCCTCGATCGGTACCTCCAACTGCAGCAGAAGGACATCCGCGGCGGCGATTACCTCTGAAGCCCGCTCAACGTCCGCGACGCTCAAGCGCATATTGGCGCGTGGAACGATGATGATGCTATTATCCCCCTCGGCATCGATGATGATCAGGGCGACTCCCGTTCCCGCTTCCGCATCCCGAACTACGAACTCCGTGTGGATTCGCTCGTGCGTGTGGGCAGCCATCAAGGTGTCGCCAAATGCATCCGTTCCCAGCCGACCAATCATCGTCACATCGGCGCCCAAGCGGGCGGCGGCGATGGCCTGATTGCTGCCCTTTCCCCCGATAAACGTGCCAAACGCTTCTCCGATGAGCGTTTCCCCTTTTCGAGGACGGCGTTCCGCTTGGGTCACGAGATCCATATTAAAACTTCCCACGACAGCGACTTTCGGGTTCGGCTGATTCATACTTACCCCTTCACATTGACCGCAATATTATACCATTTCGACATGCAACAGACCACGCATGATTTTGCTCTGCCAACGCGACTGCATTTCAAGATCAATATGTATCAACTTAAAGACATGGAGCGTCTAGGCGACCCCGTCCAGCCCCGCATTCCCACGCCCCGATCCGATCGGGATAAACGCCGCATAGGAACGAGTCCAGCTAGCGGTTCTCGTTCCGACGGTCTCCGTCGCCTAAAATTGAGCCCCACAGCAAAGCCAAGCGAATAAAGAAACAGCCCCTCTACCCGTCCTTAAGCCAGATGGATAGAGGGGCTGATTTTGTTGAATCACCTGATGCAGATAACACTCACCTTCTGGCTTTTATCTCCGCCCATTGGGTGGCCAATTTGCCCTCAGGTTGGACGGCAAAGACCGGCTGGAATTCCTCAAGTGTATTCCCCTTTTCCCCTGTTTCCATGGCCCCTTGAACTTCAGCTTGGGTCAGTGCCTTATCTAGAATCACGACTTCATCCATGATTCCGTCGACGTACCCCAACTGATCTCGACGTGTTTCCGCTTTCGCCGCGCGCAAATCAAAGCCAATGGTTAAAGGTTGATCCGAAGCTTGAAACGCTCCCTTTTGGTCGTCAGATACCTTTTCTTTGCCGTTGACGTAGACTCTGATTTTCGCCCCATCAGCGACGCCCGCAACGTGATACCATGTTTTGCCCACGTCCCCCTGGTCAGGATAAACGGGATCCGCTATAGCAATTCGCCCCTCTGCCATATTGGCGTCAAAGGCGAAACTGCCAAACTTCGTATGTCTTCGAAATATTCGCAAAGCGTAGGCACTCAGGAATCTCTTGTCTCCCGGGGGACCGTTCTTCCAGATCAAGGACTGATCGCGACCGGTATCGTCAAAATCGCCAGGTTCGGTAAATTTGACCCAACACATCAGGGTCACTTGATCCGTCACGTTAAGGTTGTCATCATGAGGGACTTGAAGAAAGGAGTCTGCATCCCAATCCAAGAGCAGGCCACCACCGACTTTTCCCGCGCCTGTCCATGCGGCTCCCCCCTTCGCTACGCCATGATTGCCGTTCGGGGAGAAATCCTTCCCGAGATCGTTTTTGTCGTCGAAGGACCAGTAACCGAGGAGCCTTGCATCACCATTCGTCAGCGGTAAACAGAGAACACAGGTGAACAAAACCCAAGAAATGATAAATCGCCGAGACATTGGTTCATACCTCCTTAATTTATATAAAGCTGTTTTTGGAATAGCCGGAAATCGGCTACAATTCAGCCAAACAGCACTCACTTGGACGCTTTGATTTTCGCCCATTTGGTAGCTAATTTGCCTTCGGGTTCGACAGCAAACGGCGCAAAATTCTCAAGCGTTTTCCCCGCTTCGCCCAATTCCATTGCTGCTTTCACGTCATCTTGCGTTAGGGCATGACTGAGAATCACAACTTCATCCATAATTCCCCGAACCCACCCCAAGACTGCTCTGCGCACCTGCTGATCCGGATTACGCAGGTCCCAACCAATTGTTAACGGTTGTACAGTTGGTCGAAACTCGCCTTTTTGCACACCCACGGCTTTTTCTTTGCCGTTGGTATAAATTTTGACCTCAGCGCCATCAGCAACAGCCGCAACGTGATACCATTCACCGACTATGGGATGGTCCGGATCGGCTGGCACCGTCCCGGTTTTCCCTTCTGTTGTATCGGCCTCAAAAGCAAAACTCCCTACCTGCAACTTTGTTCGAAATACCCGCAGCGCGTAACTCGAAAAAAATCGTCGGTCTTCCCGCGGCGCATTCTTCCAAATCAAAGATTGGTCGAGCCCATCCGGCGGCACGCCAACGTTGCTAAATTTCACCCAACACATCAAGGTCATCTGATCCGTCATGTTCAGACTATCATTGTGAGGGACTTCAAGATAGGATTCTTGCCCATCCTCAAGCAGCAAGCCACCGCCAGCTATTCCATCTCGTGTCCATTTCGCAATCCCTACTGCCCCTGTCGGTTTACCGTGATTGCGAAGCGGAGAAGAATCCTTGCCAAGTTCATTTTTGTCGTCAAAAGTCCAATAACCGATGAGCTTGGCATCAATATTCATCAGGGAGGAACAGAGGAGATAGATGAACAGAACCCAAACGATTAAAACGGTGCGAGACATGGATGACCCTCCT
>JAPUIP010000140.1 GCA_027296925.1 Candidatus Poribacteria bacterium
GGGTAGTTTTGGAATAACCGGGACTCGGCAATCGCGGAGTGGAGATATGGTTGGAAACCAACAGCAGTTTCATAAAGTGGGGTAGAGTAGATTCCCGCTGTCGTTGCAGCATAGAGCATCCGATTGACCGGATCGATGAACAAATCATTGGCCTCAACCGCCTCAAGCCCACTGGAATAGGTTTGCCATGGGGAATCCGCGTTGGGTTTGACATAGACGCTGTGGGGGTGTTTGCGGTTTCCTGTGATGATTGCTGCATAGAGTCGCTCTGGGATTCTGGGGTCAGGAATGAGGTTTATGATGCGTGGGTAAGTATGACCTTCGAGGTAAGATTTGGGAGGCAGTCCCTGAGATTTTTCAATCCATACCCTGTCAACGGTCGATTCAAAGAACCTAAACTCGTTTGTCATGACATAAAGAAAATTCGGGTGTTGGGGAGAAACCGCCATCTCTTGGATCCACTCCTGTTTGGATTCCAGCACGCCAGGCAAAGGCATTTGGCGCCAACGGGCACCGCCATCATCACTTCGATAGATACGGCTCCACTGTCCAACCGGCCCGTTTACATCATGAGCAAGCAGGTATACCGTTTTCGGGGCGGATGGTGAGATGAGGGTCTGCACATACGCCTGGCTGTAGACTGGCAATCCTTCCTTCAGCTCAATCCATGTTTGTCCCCCGTCGGTCGTCTTATAGATGTTACCTGATGCTCCCGGTTCAGCAATGACCAGCAAAAACCATGAACAGAGATAAATTGTATTGGCATCCGTAGGATCGATCGTCCAGGAAACAGGCGAAGCCCCGTCTCCAGGAGGATCTTCCGATAGGGTCTTCCAGCTATAACCTGCGTTTTGACTCGTTATGATTTCAAGTTTTGCGCTAGGTGGGTCTTGATAGGCAATAAGATGGTGAGGATGGATGGGTGAAACAGCGACACTTGTGTGGATCTCATCGCAAGTGTCAGGCAACAGGGATTTCATCTCATTTTTCCGAAGGTCGAGTCGCCAATAGTTGTGGGATTGAGAGCGGTGTTTATACGCATCACTCATGTAAGCAAAGCGACCACCGGCATCCAGTTGAATCCAACCGAAGTTTGACCGATTGGGCAATCGCCGCCAGGTCATCCCCCCATCACGACTCTTGAAAAGCCCGGTTGTACCTTGGCAAGCAAGACCGCCTACGACTGTGCTGCCGGCAGAAAGATAGATGACACCAGTTTGTGTCGGATGGAATTGGATGTCGTGTATGTGTATGGCTGGACCATTGAATAGATCAAGATTGAACGGCGCAAGTGCCCATGTTTCACCACCATCTACGCTCTGATAGACAAACGGACTTTGTAAAGTGGTCGAATCAACTTTTAGCGAATAAGTGCCTGCATACAAGACATTGGGCCGAAGTGGGTCAAACCAGACACCGGGTATATCCCAGCTCCCCGGATCTAACACAAAAAATCTCCATGTTTGCCCCCCATCACGGCTGGAGGCTATCACTCCGGCACCCAAACGACTTCCGCCATAGAAAATATATACAGAGTCTGGGCGTATCGGATGCGTGACAATGCGGTTCAAGCCGCTGTATGTTTTCGTACGGAGAGCGTGCCAGGTTTCACCACCATCTTGGCTCTTAAAGAACTCCGATCCTTCAGCACAGCCACCACTCGAATAAACTGTATCGGCATCAACGCCTGAAACAGCTATATCCATCCCACAATAACCTGAACCATCGACAGGAAGTTTTGTCCAGGTTACACCACCATCATCGCTCCGGAGGAACTCGAATGTACCCACACGGATAACAGCATATAACCGTTGCGGCATCGCATCGGCAACGACAAAACGCTCAATCCAGTGTCCTTCACCAAATATTAATTCCCAATTCTCCCCGGAATCGGTAGACTTGAAGATTTGCATGAATCCCCATGTATATACAGTTCCCGGTTCTGTTCTGGAACACTTCACAGCGTGTAACAAGCTCTCGCGGGCGTTGAATACCGGCTCCCAACTGTCTCCGCCATCGGTGCTCCTGAAAACGGTTTTTCTAGAGACAGTATACACCGTTTCCGGACGCGCCGGATCAATCGCAATATCAGAAACCCCTTCTCCTCGCGAAATCACATGCCGCCAAATCGCAGGGTCAGCAAAACTTTGATCTAGCAGAAGTGCCCATGCAAGCGTAAAGTAGAGAGACAATCGCGGTATCATGCCGTTCCTCTGCTTTGTCTCAAGCGGATTTTGCCGGGGCTAATAATTCAATTCCCCGCCTTCCCCTCTACAAACTTCAACGTTGCCCCCGGCGCCACGAGCTCATACTTCACGGCGAGCTCGTAATACCGCATCATGCCGGCGATTTCCGAATCGCCCAGCTCAAAGAAAATATGCTTTGTGAGATAATCCCGGCAGAAGTCCACTGAAAAACCGAGCTTTGGCGCTTCGTTCTGTGCAATCTGAGCGATCTGCGTGACCCCAATTTCCTTCGCTCGGAGTAGCGTCCGCGGGACGTTGCGAAGATCGACCTCCTCGCGTGCCACCCAGCAGGCATAGACGAACGGCAGACCGGTCAACGCGTGCCACTCTGCACCGAGATCGAGCGCGTAATCTGTCGAACCGAGCCGGTTCAATGCGGCATCCCCGATCAGCAGAACCGCATCCGCGTCGACCGCTTGGGGCTCGATCGAAGGGGAGCAAGGGGTGAATTCAGGTTGGACGTGATACTTCTCGGCGAGTAAAATCTTGACAAGGGCGTGAGATGAGCGGGAACTGGTATCGAGGGCGACACGGCGGATGGCGGGAATCGGCACACGGCTGAGGAGTTGGATACTTTGCACCGCGCCGCGCGAGGAGATCGAGATGTGGGGGATGATTCTATACCGAAGGGCGTGCGGTGAAACTCCCGCTCGGAAATATTCGATGATCGGAATCAATCCAACGTCAAGCGTTCCTTTTTTCAAATCGTCCGCTAAACAACTGGGAACATCCAGGCTGAGTTCGATCTCCTCACTGCCGGGCAAGGGCAGGTTATCTAAAAGAGCGTGAATTAGCGGTTTCGTGTTAAGATATGAAACCGACCCAACTTTCACGCGGCTTTCTTTCTGTACCATCGATTTCCTTCTCGGATAATTTCGTTGTAGAGTGTGTCACGCTCAATGGGGATTTTGCCCGCTTCTCGGATTAAGCGGATGATCTCCTCCACGGTAATGGATTCGGGAGTCGAAGCGCCCGCCATGTGCGTAATCTTCTCCTCCATCACGGTGCCATCAATGTCATCCGCCCCGAGACTCAGGGCAACTTGCGCGACCTTCAGCCCGGTCATAATCCAGTACACTTTGATATGCGGGAAGTTGTCCAGCAACAGGCGAGATGCCGCAATATTCCGAAGATCGGTCAAGCCGGAGGGGCTCGGTAGATACGCCATGCGGGTGTTGGCCGGATGGAACGCAAGCGGGATAAATGTGGCAAAACCGCCGGACTCATCCTGTTGCTCGCGGAGCCGGATGAGGTGGTCTACCCGATCCGCGTCCGTTTCGAGATGGCCGTAGAGCATCGTTGCATTGGTCGGGATGCCGATCTCATGTGCCTGCCGATGGACATCGAGCCACCCCTCTGCACTCAGTTTGCCGGGACAGATTTTATCCCGTGTTTCCTCAGCGAAGATTTCTGCACCACCGCCGGGCAGCGAATCCAGACCGGCTTCACGAAGTGCTACCAAAACTTCCTTGATTGACATCTTGAAAATCCGCGAAAAGTGATGAATCTCCACAGCGGTGAAAAATTTCAGATGCACCTGCGGCATCCGCTTCTTCAGTCCACGAAGCATGTCGAGGTAGTATTCAAACGGCAGTTTCGGGTGTAATCCGCCGACGCTGTGAATCTCCGTGCAGCCGTTATCGATCGCGTACATCGCCTTGTCGAGGAACTCATCAACGCTCATTTCCCACGCCCCTTCGGTCTCGATGTTTTTCCGCGCGAAGGCGCAGAAGTGGCAGCGAGCATGCAGGATACAGACGTTCGAGTAGTCGATGTGTTGGTTGATATTGTAGTAGGCGAAATTTCCATTCTTGCGCTCGCGCGCGATGTTGGCAAGAAATCCGACGCCGGTAATGTCGGGGCTTTCATAGAGCGTTATGCCATCTTCAAACGATAGACGTTCCGCCGCCTGAACTTTGTCGTAGATTGGGTGAAGTTTTGCATCCGTAATTGGTAAGTGTTTGTTCATTGCTTCTCCTGTTTTGATATAGAGGTCATTGAAACTTTTTTGGCGATCTGTCTTGCGGAACGCAGATTCACGCAGATATACACAGATCAAAACGGAAACCTCAATGGGACCAGAATCTCACCAAACCCCCGCCTGGCACGCAACCGCGCCGGTGCCAGTTTGTCGTTATCACTTTTAACATATCCTGAAAATCAGCGTCCATCTGCGTCCTAACTCTTCTGAAAAGTTTCAATCAGTTCATAATCATAAATCTTGGATGACCGTGACAGTCCCAAATGATCCCCAGGGAAGTTCATATTAATCGCATCCGCGCAATCAGAGCCGGCGGAATCTCCGGATAATTGGACCAGCTAAATGTCCGTCGCCCGTCCGCCAAGCGATCGAAGGCCGGTTCTTCGATTCCATCCAGAGCGAAGCCGGCACGAAAAAAGGTGTTGAAGAGCAGGCTAATCGGTCGGTCGAAATAGTAATGGGGCGCCGGCTGACCGATAATGCCAACACCTTTGCTCGCCACGGGTTCAATGTACGCAGACACCTTTATTGCGTATGTCGTGATTAGCTCTCCCTCTCGATCTTCTTCCTCCACAATTTTTCTGCACCCCGTCGAGTTGAAGCACGGATGAGACACGCAGAAAACAAAGCGTCCACCAGGCTTCAACAATTGTCCCAAAGCCGATGCCAAAGGTTCGATGGTCGTCATGTCCATCAGCGCATTGTTGCAGACGGCGGCATCAAATCGACCCGTTCCCAACGTCATCAGTTGGTCTGTGTCTGTTGCATCGATGACCCTGTACTCAATTCGATCCACGTGTTCCGTTGTATGCCCCTTCGCTCTTTCAATGAAATTCCTGCTAAAATCAAACGCAACGACCTGTGCCCCAAGTTGTGCCATGCGCCGGGAAAACTGACCGTTCCCGCAGGCGACGTCCAAAACAAGCTCGTTTGGCCGAAGATTCAATAAACGTTCGGTAGCCGGGGCGACCAGCAGTCGGTGAAAGTCGTTGCCCTCAGGCCCGATGTATTCATCCCACCATGCCGCATTCCCATCCCAGATCTCTTGCACTTCTTGATGCAAGCTTTGGGGCGTTTTTGTGGAACTCGATTCACTCATTGTAACCTCTTTGCGGCAGTCCAAATTTCCCATCTCACAGCTGCACAAAACACCTTTCGCTGGGCAGAAGTATTATAGCGCAGTACACTTCAACGTGCAAATCAAAATCTTTTCATCTTGATACTTGCAACCTGTTCTGGTAAACTCTTGAAGTTAATTTTCAGCAACCCGCGCAAAGCAGGGGAGTTTCATAAAGGAATGTCAAGCTGTTTATCACCATCGGAAATTATCACACTCACCACTGACTTCGGCACGAGCGATCTCTATGTCGGCGTGATGAAAGGCGTGATTTTGAACATCAACCCACGCGCGCAGATCGTTGACATCACACACGCCATACCGCCGCAAGACCTCAACGCCGCTGCATTTCTGATCGATTCGGCGTATCGCTATTTCCCACCCGGCACCGTCCATGTCGTCGTGGTGGATCCAGGCGTGGGCAGTGAACGCCATCCAATCGCCTGTCAGACAGAAACAGCGTTCTTCGTTTGTCCAGACAATGGGATTTTGACTAGGATTCTCCGTGATGCGAGTCATACTTCTGCGGTCACAATCGAGAATCCAGACTACTGTTTGCCTCGGATCAGTAACACTTTTCACGGCAGGGACATTTTTGCTCCTGTCGCGGCTCACCTCTCACGCGGCGTACCCATCGAAGATTTGGGCACGCCAGTCGCCACTCCCGTACGACTCCCCATCCCCACACCTCACGTAACCGAGGAAGCGATCACCGGGCATGTCATCTGGATCGATCACTTCGGAAACCTGATCACGAATATCTCTCATGAATTGCTGAAATCGATCGAGGGGCAGAACGGCTTCGTCATACAGGTCGGAGGGGTAGCGATAAATCGCCTGAATCACTCCTACGCTGAATCGGCAGTCGGGGAAGTTCTGGCGATCATCGGCAGCTTTGGTCGTCTGGAAATCTCAATCAATCAGGGGAATGCCGCGCTTACACTTGGCGTTAAGCGCAACGATTCCATAACGATTCGTCCGGCGTAAAAATCATTCAAGTGAACGATAGTAACGGATCGTTTTTGCTAGTCCTTCCGCCAAAGTATGTGCCGGCACCCATCCCAAATCGCGTTTAATCTTGTCATTGGTTAGCGCGATTTTATCCACCTCGCCAAGCCGCGCCGGTGCAAAGACGGCATCCATCTCAACGCCAACCGCCGCTTTCATCTCGTTGAATAGCACATTGAGGCTGGTCTGCTGGCTAGTGCCGACATTATAGATCTGCCCATTTCCACCGTCCATCGCGAGCAGATTCGCCTGCACAACATCGTCGATAAAGATATAGTCTCGCGTCGAACTTCCATCCCCAAAAATCGTTGGGCGCTTCCCCTGGAGCATAGATTCCGAAAAGATTGCAACGACCCCCGCTTCACCATGCGGATCTTGTCGGGGACCGTAGACGTTTGCGTAACGTAGCACAGTATAAACGAGCCCGAAGTTCAGCAACGCAAGGTCTAGATAGTGCTCCACTGTGTGCTTGCTAATTCCGTAGGGCGATAGCGGGCGTACCGGGTGATCTTCATCGGCAGGCAAGTAAATCGGCTCGCCGTAGATGGCGCCACCTGTAGAGGCGTAGATGATTTTTTGGACACCGTGTGTGCGGGCAAGCTCAATCAGCCGAATCGATGCGATGATGTTCTGCTGAGCGTCGTAAAGCGGATCCGCGACAGCCTTACGAACATCGATCTGCGCCGCGTGATGATTCACGATGTCGGGTTTTTCTCGATCGAAGACTTCAGCGAGTTGCGAGTCAAGGACACTCATCTCATAAAATGTCGCATTCGGATTAAGATTGCGCCGGTTTCCGGTCGTTAAATTATCGACAACTACGACTTCATGTCCGACTTCTAACAGCCGGTCGACGATCTGTGATCCGATGAACCCGGCGCCGCCGGTAACGAGAATTTTCATGCAAATCTTCTCCTGATTCTATCAATCAACTAGATCCCTTAAAATGACTATGCGTCATACGCTAACCTGACTCTCCATTCCTCTGTTACTCATGCTCCTTCGCGGGGCTGCTTCTCCTCATCTCAATTCCAGCCTTTCCCGTCCTGGCGTTTAGTAAGCCGGAACAAATTTGCCAAGAACCACCGGCCGGGAGGCGCCTGTGACTTGCGGCAAATTTCCGGGATACCCATGAATCGCTTCGTTGGCAAGGATGGCAAACGCAACCGCTTCCTTCGCATCGCCTGAGATGCCGATCGAATCAATAGAACGGACCGGAATTGGCTGAAACAGGGTTTTCAGATGTTGTATTAAAGTGAGGTTATGAGCCCCCCCGCCACTGACACAGATTTCATCGACGGAATGATATGGAAATAGAAATCGGTCGTAGTAATCAAAAATTGTCTGTGCTGTAAACGCCGTCAATGTTGCGACCAGATCGGCTGAGGAGATCGCCCCCGCATCCCCTTGCTTGATCGCTTGCTGGGCAAAATG
>JAPUIP010000141.1 GCA_027296925.1 Candidatus Poribacteria bacterium
GCTTATCTGTAAGCGCACGGTGGCAGCCCCTCCCACTTCAACCCCCACCTGTCCTTCGGACATCCTCCCCCTCAGGGGGAGGAAAGAGGAGGGGGCTGTGAACCCCAACATCATCCCGAAGAAAGGGCCTATTGGACTCAAAAACCAAACATTCAATTTCCCCAACCCAATCCCCGCAACCCCAGATCCGCTGGGCCGTGATCTGGCTGGGGTTGGGGCTTATCCTGGTCAATAACTACTGGGTGTTTGCGATGTTGCGTTGGGAGCAAGGCCTCCCGACGACCATGTCGCTCTTCTTCAACGTGATCTTCATCTTCACCATTTTGGTCGTGTTGAATTATGGGTTCACTCGGTTTGCGCCGCACCTGGCGCTGACGCAGGGCGAACTTCTGACGCTCTACGCAATGCTCTCGGTCGCCTCCGCGATTGGTGGCCATGACCTGTTCCAGGTGGTCGTCACGAATATCGCGGTTGTTGGCTGGATGTCAACCGACGAGAACGAGTGGGCGACGCTGTTTCACCGCTTCCTCCCCGATTGGCTGGCGTTGACGAACAAACACAGCATCACGCCCTATTTTGTCGGGGAATCCAGTCTTTACATCACGGAAAATCTGCGACTGTGGTGGCGTCCCGTCTTCGCCTGGTCCGGGTTTATCATCGTCCTCCTCTTCACAACGTTCTTCATCAACGTCATTTTGCGGAAACAGTGGATTGAAGCCGAGCGGCTGAGTTATCCGACCATCGAGCTTCCGCATCAGATGACCACAACCGGCTTTTTTCGCAATCGACTGATATGGGCGGGGCTGATCCTCGCCGGCGGTATGGACCTTGTCAACGGGCTGCATTTCTTGTATCCCGTCGTGCCCGGACTCGGCGGCGAATTCTTTGATGTGCACCCATTCTTCACCACCAAACCGTGGAACGCCATCGGTTGGACGCCCATCGTGGTCTTCCCCTTCGCCATTGGGATGGCGTATTTTATTCCGCTCGATCTGTCATTCACATTCTGGTTTTTCTACATCTTCTGGAAGTTTGAAATGATCTTGGGGAGTATTCTCGGTTTTCAGCAGATCCCGGGATTTCCGTTCATCTTTGATCAGTCGTTTGGCGTCTGTGTCGGTGTGCTGATACTGACGCTTTGGGGTGCGCGTCTCCATTTGCGAAATGTGCTTGCCGGTGCGTGGCGTGGCGAAAAAGCGTCTGAGTCTAACGAACCGATTTCCTACCGCACTGCCGTGCTTGGACTGATTGTCGGCTTCCTGCTGTTGGTTGGCTTCTGGGGGATGGCAGGGATGTCGCTCTGGGTTGCCGCGCTCGTCTTCGTCATCCACTTTACGACAGTGACTGTTATCACCCGCATTCGCGCGGAGCTCGGACCGCCCATCCATGACCTCCGCGCGATGGGGCCGGATGTACTGCTTCCGAAGATGTTCGGCATGCGACAACTCGGCGCCAGAAATCTCAGTCTATTTTCGCTGGTGTATTGCTTCAATCGCGCCTATCGGGGCAACGCCATGCCGCATCAATTGGAAGGATTGAAACTCGCGGAGCGTGCGGGTGTGTCCTCCCGTAGAGTCGGATTCGCCATACTGCTTACCGTTGTCCTCAGCCCATTGGCCTCGTTCTGGTTTTCACTGCATATCGGCTACAAATCTGGCGCGTGGGAGGTGTGGTATGGCTCGATCTTCCGGCGTACCCAAAGCTGGCTCACCAACCCGATGCCTGTCGACGTCCTTGCGATCCTGTCGATGATCTTTGGGGCGATCTTCACCTTTTTCCTCACTGCCGTGCGCTTGCGCTTTGTTTGGTTCCCGCTGTATCCCGTCGGGTACGCCATCTCCGGCACATGGGCGGTCAACTTCTTCTGGTTTTCGGTGTTCATCAGCTACGTAATTAAATGGTGCATCCTTCGCTTTGGAGGACTCAGGGCATTTCATCGGGCCGCCCCGTTCTTTCTGGGGTTAATCCTCGGTGAATTCTTTGTCGGCAGTGTGTGGGCGCTGATTGGTGTACTTTTGGAAAAACCGATGTATCGGTTTATTTGGTAAATGGTGCAATGGCATCCTTTGACGAACTCGATTTCAAGCTTCGCGCGTTCATGAAATTCTACCGCTACCGGCGTTACGATTCAACGCCGCACGCACCACTACAGCGACCATTGGCATCGTGTCGCGTCGCTTTAGTGACAACCGCCGGTCTGCACACGCTGGCTCAGGAACCGTTCGATGATCATTTCAAAGGCGGCGATTATTCTTATCGTGAGATTCCAAATACGGTTGACGTGCAAACCCTCACGATTGCGCACAGAAGTACAGCGTATGATCAGTCCGGGGGCGAAGCGGATCGGAATCTCGTGTTTCCGCTAGATCGATTTCGTGAATTGGAACAGGAAGGTAAAATTGGGGCGCTCAATGATCGACACTTCAGCTTCATGGGCTCACAGACCGCGCCGGGGCGTCTCATCAAACGCACTGCGCCGGAAGTTGCGCAGCATCTCAAGGCGGACAGCGTTGATGTGGTCTTCCTCACGCCGGTCTGACCGTTGTGCAATCAGTCCGTCGGGCTGATCCAACGCGCCATCGAAGCAATCGGGATCTCAACCGTCTCAATCACCTTGGTGCTGAGCATTACTGAGCAGGTCAAGCCGCCTCGTGCACTTGCGGTGCCATATCGCTTCGGCTATCCACTCGGCGAAGCAAACAACCCCGCTTTGCAACGCCGGATCATTTTGGCGGCGCTCGATCTGTTGCAAGACCAGCGGCCGTTGCCAATCATTCGGACATTTTCGTACGAGGAAGGAGCAACGCCGGTTTATACCATTTTCAGTTAGAAGTGAGACGATTCGTTCTTGTCATTCTGAACGGAGCGCAGCGGAGTGAAGAATCTCTTGTTGGCTTTATGATTGCAGTCCTGAGATTCTTCGCCTTGCTCAGAATGACATAAGCCTATGCC
>JAPUIP010000142.1 GCA_027296925.1 Candidatus Poribacteria bacterium
AGATAGTGCTTGTCATCGCTACTAATGCCGTGCCCTGAAAAGAAAAAGATCAGTGTGTCCTCTGGCTGGACCGCCCTTCTCAGTTCGCCAAGAATTCTCATGATGTTCTTTCGGGTGGGTTTCAATTCCTCCTCGCTGTCGTCGGTCATATCCCACACCTGATGTTCAGGAGTCATATTCCGCAGCAGGTTTGCAAACAACCTAGCGTCTCTTACCGCGTAATTCAGATCGTTTGTCGCCCCTTCCTGGTAGTCATTTATCCCAACGAGTAACGCCCAAATCTTGCCTTCCACGGGCGAGTCTGTTGGCGGCGGTACGTCAATCGGCTCGTATTGAAGCGGTTCGGGAATCAGCCGTTTTGCCGCGTCTGATGTCGTTTTGTTTGCATCATCGGAAGCGCCTTTGAAAGCGATAGATTGATCTGGCGTCTGCCTAATCGGCATCTTTCCGCTACATGCGATAAATAAAAAAGCGATTCCCAACACAGCCGGCCACCGGTATGACAACGGTTCGGCGAAAGTCATCTGATCCTCCTCTCGTTTGATCAACTGTTGTGTGTAAAGCGTTTATCAATTCTCAAGCCACCGAACCCGATTCTCGTCTACCTCGCAAAAGTACACCCTTCGACCATCCTTTGTCGCGGCGATGCCAAAGGGACGACGACCCACCGGTATGGAATCCGACGCACCGGATTGTGGGTGCCACATCCAGATGCGGTTGCCGCTGAGATGCTCGTCGGTGGCATAAACCAAATCGCCCAAGCCATCAGGGAGTTCAACCACGGCCAACCATCCGAAAAGGGTGTTGGGTTGCTCAAGCGAATCTTCCTCTGCCCGCGTTACTGTGTTGACGCGCGTGATGCGAGCCGAATCAGCGATGTAGACGTACATGCCCCCCGGACTGATAGCAACGCCTTGCGGAACTTGCCCAATTGGAATCTGCGCACTTTCCGTCTTCGTGCCAAGCTCAACAACCGAAAGGCGACCTCTATTCGCGACGTATAGAAAGCCACCGTCCGGCGCAACCGCAATGCCAGAAGGTGATACGCCGACCAGGATTGGGGCTTCCTGCTGACCGTTGTTAATGTTCACGATGGCGACCTTTTCCACCCTGCCTGCCTGAAGTGTCACGTAGAGTCTGTCCGAATGGGCAGCGAGGTACGCTGGAAAGCCGGATACATTCAGCGTCTCTTTTATTTTGCCCTGCTCGATAACACTGACGGTGTCAGATCGGCTATTTGCGACGAACAGTTTTCCCTCGAAATACACGGCACCCGTCGGGATTTCGCCGACATCAACCGTCTGGCGCACCCGGTTATCGGAGGTATCGAAGATCGAGACAAAGTTTCCATTTTGATTCACAATGAACCCTTGACGCTCATCGTCGCTCAGGACGATACTCCACGGCTTGTCAAATTCGCCGAAGCGGGCGTCAACCTCTCCGGCAACTTCTTTTGGAATGGGGATGAGCGGGATGTCACCGAGTTCGCCCGCCGTTTCCCTCGTGCGGACTTCGCCCTGATTTGGCAGAAAGTCGAGGTGGCTTGCTGTCCAGTGGTAGACTCCCTCTTGTTCGTAGGCAACAGAAAAGGCGCCGTTATTGGCGGTGTTGACTGTACCGACATCCGGGTCGAAAGCAATCTGGACTTCTGGAATACTCGCTCGCGTAAAGACGTTAATGAAACGACCACGCAACAAAAGCTGTTTGCTGAAGGTGACGGAAATACGCTGAGAAGGATTTCCGTTAATCCCGCTTCCATCTTCATCGCCGGGGCCAACGCCGAGCACCCAATATTCATAGCTCGTGCCATTAACAACGTTCGTGTCCGTGAACTGCGGGACTTCAATTCCCACCCGGTACGGTTTGCCAACATCATTTTCCGCCGGGGGGTTGCGAAACACTTTGTAAGTATTTGCATGTGTGCTTTTTTCCCACGTTAGTTGGATGCCGTTTGGCAGGATTGTCGCCGAAAGTTCTGTGGGTGGTTGCGGTTCAGTCTCATCCTCAAGCGGATTCACCCGCGAATTGTTACAGGCGAGGTGCAGGCAAATGAGCAAATGAGCAGATAGGCAAATGAGCAGATGACCGGTAGGACGTGATTTTCGATTTGGCAGGATTGTCGCTTTTTTCATTGAATCTTATCGCGATTGTGTTTGGCAGTTTCAGAGCCAGATTCTAGAGCCTGTTCAAAGTGTGCTTTGGCTTCGGGTAATTCCCCGCGAAGTGCATAGAGAACGCCCAGGTTGTTCAGTATTCCACTATGGGTCGGATCGAGTTCCAATCCCTTTTGATATTCATTCTCTGCTTTATCGTATGACTCCTTTAATAGCGCAACATCCCCGAAAACCTGGTAAGCATCAGGGCTGAACGGGTTCCGATCCAACAGCAGTCTTGCCCAGGAAAGTGCCTTGCCCCACTCATCGAATGCCTTTTCCTTGCTCGCCGGGATGGCTTTGAATGGGTCGAGTTCAGGTTTGCGTCTGACATCGTGTTGCAACCGCAACGGGTCCCACCAGTGGCGGGGGTAGAGCAATACGCCGTGTAGAAAATAGGTTTTGCTGAGGTTCTCCAACACCGCGACATCATGTGGAAAGCGCATCTGATACATTTCAAAGGCGCGAATGGCTTTCTGGAGATGCTGGTAGGCATTCTCCAGATTCTTCTGCTTTAATGCACCCTGGTAGGCGTTGAAAGCTCGAACGCCATGCTCGAACGCATAATATGCGGGGTGTAGCTCGCTTGCGACAAAATCTCTTAATTCCTGTCGTCGTTCGGTAGAAGTTGGATGATATGAACCGTCTATCGGCGGAATCAGCGGCAAATCCGGTTCGGGATGCTGACGGGAAATCTTCCGCGCTTCAAACCACCGGAGTGCCGCAGATGGGACGTAGCCCGCGTAATAGACGTACAGCATTCCCTGTTTATCGGCGTTCAGTTCGGAGAAATAGCCCAGAATTGATTGGAGACGGCTCCACGGCGGTGCCTGTTCGGCTTTCGACTTTTTCATTTTCTGATGTTGGGTGTATGTGGTCAAAGCGCGCTCATAATCGTGTTGTAAGATATGCGTCCACTCATGAGCAAGTACGAAGGCGAAAATATCATTTTCGATTTGGTTCAACTCTTCATGTTCCTTGACGAACTTCGCCAAGCCCAATGTCACAAACAGCGTGTTCGGCGGAACTGCCCAGGCATTCGGCGTTTGGCTCGCCAACAGGCGGACTTGCGGTTGTGGAATGGTCGATCGGTCCTGTTTGTAGATTGCCGCCGCAATTTTTTGGAGCTGTTGTAAGACTTTCCGATTCTCCATCTGCTCCGACACATCGGGACCATATTCTGTGAAGAATCTTCCAATCATGGCTTTCTGAAGGTCGAACTGTTTTTCAGGCAGGGCAGGCGACTTTATCGGCAAGGGTAAGGTTCTTTTTCGCCACTCGTTTGCTAATTTAATGAGGTCGCTGTTTTGCGGGGCAAGTTTAATGACTTCAGCGAAGAATTTTCTCGCCTGTGAATCGCCCAATGCCTGGTGAATAATCCCCGATAAGAGCAGCGGCGGAATCCAACCCGGCACTTGCTTGACAGCAGCCTTCGCCTCGGTGAGTGCTTCTTTTTTCTGCCCTTGTATCCAGTAAAGTTCAGCCAGCCGAAAACGGGCTTCTGCTAAAGATGTGGCACCCCGCCAGTGGGCTTCGGACGCTTTGCCGGTTTCGTCATAATATTTGTCAGCATCAAGACTTTGACAAATTGCACCACGCCAAAAGCCTGGCTCTGCCCAATTCGGTGCCTTTTCCTCCACCTGATCGAGCAAGCCCCACGCCCGAACGTAATAGCCATCGATGAATTCTTCAACCGCCATCTCCAGCAGGTGTCCTGCCTCACGGTTCTCCATTGAAAGCAGGTGTAGGCGAATCTTGCGGCGATGGAGCGAGTTTGGATTGTTTTCAAGGCAACGGTTGTATTGTTCCTTTGCCCTGTTTGCGTCCCGTTCCCGATCTGTTTCCTGCCATCGTTCGTATGCCTCTTGACCTTTCACAAACTCCGCTTCCGCCTTTTCGACGAGTTTTTGGTCAATTGCCTGACTTGGCGTAGCGAACAGAAAAACGGTGAGACCGATCATAAGTATGAGCCTGATTTTCCAGTGCATGATGACTCCTTACTCTTGCCGTTGAATCACTAACGTTTTTTCCTGATGATTAAAGATCAGCCGGATTCGACGATCTAAAATAGGTTCTGTCCCCTGGATTTCAGCAAACAGGGAATCTTCCACAGCGAGGGTTCGCAACGATTCCGGCACGGTAAGACCTTGCTCGGCGAGAGCGGCGGAGAGTGCATTCCAAAACGCAGCCGTTGTCGGCTCAGGATTCTGCAATACCCACAGCAAAGCGGCAGTCAGCCGTCCGGGGCGGTCATCGACATCTCCTTGCAGCGCAGGCGGATCGAAACCGCCCTGACTCTGTACTGGTTCT
>JAPUIP010000143.1 GCA_027296925.1 Candidatus Poribacteria bacterium
TGCGGTCAAAGGCTACTGGGAGAAAGGGTACCGTCACTTCTCGGTTGGCACAGACGCAGCCACGCTGGGCGCCTACTACCGCGGTGTCGCAAACGGCATTGCGCAACTGGTAGGATAAAGCCGCTGTCAACCTTCTGATTCCGAAGTATTTGGCTCAAGCCAAAAAATCTGTCACCAATTCGGCTCCCAACGATTCATCAGGGCGCCTTTTCTCTTTATTAATGGTGCGTCAAAAATGCTTGCCTATCTTTTCCCTTTTCTTCGACGGCTTCTTTTGGGCAAGGGTCGGACTTCTTCTTCCTGCACTCTTTTTGTCATCCCAAGGAGGACGACAAATGTCATCGTCATCTTCTGAAACACGGGAAAAAAGAGAAGGAAAATGCCAAGAGGGAAACTGGCAACGAACAACCACAACAGGTGAAACGGAGAAATACACAAAACCATAACAACCACAACGCATAGAGTAAAAATCAAGTTAGAGATGACCCGTGGTGGTAAGTACCTGGACATAAATTGTTGCACATTTGACATCCCTGTGAGTGGTTCAGTGGTGAAGCTTGCCCTCGGCTGAGAGAGTGGTTAGATTACCGACTACCACTCAACCATTTACCACTCACCGTAGATTAGAAATAAAGTGCGAAAACTTGTGTCCACCTACTTATCAGTATTCCACCGCTAGCCGCCCGTTGCCTGATGCGTAGAATTTGCCAAATCGACCCGATGATAGATATTACGAGAATCGCTTTGCCCATATTTCTATCTGCTGAGACTCTCTATGAGAACCGAAAATCCAGTTCGGTTCAGATTCTTCCTCGATTCGCTCAACGGCACGTTTCGTTTTTAGCCTGTATCGGCGCCCAACGCTGCCATACCCGTATCACGACTCTCAAACAGCTGCAACGCGGGGACATGCCGCAGGATGTCCATCGTGTCAATAATGAGCGCTTTCTTCGACCATACCCATGGCAAAGCACGGCGCTTTTGCATCGATGAACTCACCGATGAATGCCCGATTCACCGTCAGTGTTGGTAAGCAAAGATTCGCATGGCGCATCGTTAAATCCCTTGTCATTATTCCGCCGATAGGCCCCTCCAGAGCGCACTCTCAAACTCACGTGAAAATCGCCCTAATACCCCAGTCGTCGCAAATATTCGCGCGTGGCTTTGCTGCGTTGCTTAAGGTGACTCGGATCCGGGTGATTCGGATGGGGAACGCCCGGACAGCAGGTCACCCAGCGGGTGAAATGGATCTCCTCAAGCGCCTGGAGTATCGACGGAAAGTTCATCTCCTCTCCCTCACCCACATCGCACCACACCGGCTGATAGCTGCCGTCTGTACCCCGAGAGGTCGAGAAGTAATCCTGTAGGTGGATGTAATTCAGTTGTGTGCGAAAGTCCCTAATGGATTGGACGGGGTCATATCCCCACAGCTGCGAATGCGAGACATCAATACAGAGCTTAGTCTTGTCAAGCAGGCTCATGTACAAGCACCAGTCGTCGGCAGAGTCAACTAAGGTGTTGGTGTGAATGTGGTAGCTGATTTCCAGGCCGTATTGAGCCGCGTACGCCGCCCAAACTTCGGCACCTTCGACCGCCGTTTTGATGTCATCTTCATTGACGGGACGGGAAGCGGGTTTGCCGCCGCTCATGAACATGAAGCAATCCACCTCCATCTCGGCCGCGTACTCCATGCGTCGCTTGTTGAGTTCCGTATGTGCCCAGTCTCTGTTGTCAGGCGACCCGCTGGCGGTGTATCCCACCATGGGCATACCCGTATTTTCGCACACACGCCGCAGCCGGTTGGGTGAACCCAGCCAGTCGATGGGCAGTCGGCATTCCCAGCCATCCCAGCCGGCGGTCTTCAATTCTGTCAGCGCGGGTTCGAGGTCTGGATTCCTCCACCCGAGCGTACTATAGCTCAACTTAAGGCTCATCGGATATTTCTCCTTTCGAATCGCAATTGGTCGTTTGTTATCGTTGGCGTTTATTCGAACACTTGGATTTCCGAAGTCTTGGAGAAATCTGAAGTCCAGACCCAGAATCATGCCGGGGAGTCCGACGAACAGACGGTGATAGGCTGCCAAGTTTGCCTGCAACGCATCTAGAAGTGGCGCCAGCGGGTGCGAGTCAGGCATTGACCGGATTTCCGCCGGTGTCATTGTCGCTGTTTTGAGCAAGAGCTTCCTCCACGGCGTGTGTATTCCGTATATCCGCGCCAACAACCTGTTCGCATCCTCAAGCAACTTCTACGGACTTTCTCAACGACCGAATCGGAGATGTCCGTGAATGGATGGACATTTTTCGCGTGTTCTGCCGCCTGTTTCAAATCTTCCATGCTTCATGACTCCCCTCGTTTCATGACCGAATCACTCTGGGTATGTATCCGGCCCGGGGAAATTACTCCACCAGATACTTCTCAACTTCCTTCATCACCAGCTGGGTTCCCAGACCTGGGGTATCCGGCGGGATTAGGTAGCCGTCTTCGACGCGGAGCGGTGGATCCATAACATCGTCGCGCCAGGGGGCGTCATCGGCAATGAATTCCAGTACCATGAAATTGGGCATGCCGATGCAAGCATGAGCACTGACCAAGGTGGATATGGGGCTGTTGGGATTGTGCGGCGCGACCTGGATATAGTAGGCCTCTGCCATCGCGGCGATCTTACGCGCTTCGAGGATGCCACCGGTACGCACCACATCCAGATTAATCACCTCGACAGCGTGCTTCTCAAAGGCTTCGCGGAAGCCGTAGCGTGCCCATTGGTGCTCACCAATGCAGATCGGTGCATTGACCTCGCGGTTAATCTTGACCAGCGCGCTTATGTTCTCAGGTGCGTGAAACTCCATATACATGGGAAGACACTCCGCGGCAGCTTGAGCATAGGGTATGGCCGCAGCTATATCTGTGACGTTGCCCAAATCCACCGAGATGCCCCGGTCCGGCCCCATCACCTCGCGTAGCTTCAGACCCAATTCACGGACAGCCCGGATATACTCCGGCGTCAATGCGTGGCCTTTCGGACTCCACTTGATAGCGGTGAAACCATGTTCGACAGCCCTTTCGAACGTGACGCCTTCGAC
>JAPUIP010000144.1 GCA_027296925.1 Candidatus Poribacteria bacterium
AAACGCTTGGTGTGAATTCAGATGCACCGATTTCGTAGGGGCGGTGCTTGCTCCGCCCTGATAGGTTGCGAACGACGGGCAAGTGGGCGCGGCAAGCAGTGACCGAAGGAAAATGAAATGCCCGTTAGGGTACTTGTCCTGAGCCCTATCCCTTCGGGGCCTGCCCTAGGCTGATAGGGCTCAGGACTACGCACCCTAGGGCAGGCCTCGAAGGATCCTGTAAGGGCGCCCCTACAGCCTTTTGAAAACTCACACCAAGCGTTTAAGATTTACGTGCTACGTTTTACGCTTTCCACCGGCGCAGAACTGCTGTGTTTATCGGGGCAAAGGCGTAAGTCCCAACCAACTAAAGATCGGGCTTGTAATCAAACAGGCGGCGTTCTGCTTCATCAAGACGGGCGTAGGTGTCGTCATTGAGCACACCCCAATCTGACGTTGATTCGTCAACGTACGGGTCATAACGCCGGCGCCAAAAACTGGTGACATTTGGGCGGTCATACGGGCTGCGATTCAGCGTCGCGCCGTGCCACACATGGCTGTTAAAGACGACAACCGTGCCAGCCGTACCAATCAATGTCATCTCTTGCGGGTGAGGCTCGGTCGGGTCTTTCATGACATCCCGCGGGTGTTTCTCACAGCGATGCGTACCGGGTACAACGCGCGTTGCACCGTTTTCTTCCGTGAAGTCCGTTAGCATCCACATCGAATTACAGACGTAATACTCTCCCGGTTTGGCGGGGGGACCGCCGTAGTCCACATGCAAGGGTTGGTGGCCACCCCCCGGCCGATTCGGACGCGAGTGGATGCCCAACGACCTGAATTCCTCCTTGAGGACGTGAGCCACGGCGGAAAGTAAGCGGGGATGGGTGAAACATACGTCAAAGGCGGTGGATTTGTTCTGCATGTTTGTACATTCCCGTCCCCTGCCTTCTTCGCCCGTTTGCTCTTTGATGAACAACGCCGCCATTGCGGCTTGCATCTCGGCAACCTGTTCGGCAAAGATTAAATCGGGCAAGGGCAAAAACCCGTCCGTATCCAACTTCAGTTGCTCTTCCTCCGAAAGGGTATTTTCTCGGACACCAAGGGCATAGAGCGCCTCTTGAAACATCATGATGCTGCTCCTGTTTTCTCCCAATACTTGCGCGCGTTCCATCTTGGCAAGAATCATTCCCAGAGCGATTCGCCATCGTCCAACTGGGATGTGAGGAACTCTTCGTTCAATTCCACACCCAGTCCGGGTTTTTCGGTCAACACAACATGGCCGTCCTGAATCACTGGCTCATCCGAATCCAGCACGTTATCCCAGGTCGGATCGTGGAACCGGTGGAATTCCAGTGCAAGGAAATTCGGCACGCTGGCGCATACATGCGCATCTCCTACGGTGCTCAAGGCGCTGCTGTTATTGTGGGGCGCAAACGGGATGTAATAGATCTCCGCCATATTCGCAATCTTTCGGCACTCCGACAACCCGCCGCACTTTGAAATGTCCGGCATGATGATGTCCGCCGCTTGCTTCTCCAACAGCTCCCGGAAACCGTGCCGTAGATAGAGATTCTCACCGACGCAAATTGGGGTGGTGGTGGCGCGGGTTATCTTGACGAGTGCCTCGATGTTCTCTGGCGGCACCGGTTCTTCGAGCCACATCAGGTTTAGGGATTCGAGTTCGTGGGCGATTTTCATGCCGGCCGTGGCATCATACCTCCCGTGTAGGTCTAGTGCCAAATCGAGTGACGCGCCAATGCCTTCCCGAATTTCAAACGCCTGATCAACGATCGACTTGAGCTCATCCGGCGTCACAGACCAATTCCACCGGTCCAGTTTGTGCGGGTTGTTCGCATCATCAAGATCGAACTTCACTGCCGTGAATCCCCGTTCTCTCACTTCGGCCGACCGCTCCTTGTAGTTGGTATGCGCGCTATCCACATAAAGCCGCACCCGATCGCGGAACTTGCCGCCCAACAGACGATACACGGGAACGCCCTGCGCCTTGCCCGCCACATCCCACAGCGCGATTTCGATGCCCGTCAATGCAGAAATGCCAAGGCCTGCAAAGCCGCCACGAAAGATGTAACTTCGGCGAATCTGCTCAAAACACGCATCCACATCTCGCGGGTCCATGCCGATAATGAGTGACGCCATATCGCGCGTCGAATCGCGCCAACCGCCGTCCACATGGCTCGCTTCGCCTGTGCCGTAGATTCCTTCGTCGGTATACATACGCACATAGTTGTATTGATAACGAGGTCTGCCGTCAATTTTCACGCGGACCCTTGCCGTTTTTACTTCAGTAATTTTCATGCACTTATCTCCTCTTCTTCGGATTGCGATTCACGATTCGATGAATGAACCCTCCTGCCGCACTCGCTCGTAGAGGCGTTCAAATTCCGGCGAACCATCGTCGTCCAAAAGCTCCTGCTTCAGCCCACGAATCGCCCCTTCCTCGCAGCCGGTCAGCCGGGTCACTGAGGCAAAAGATGGGGTGTAGAGCTTGCTCCCTCCCGGCAGGTGTAGGATACCTACATGTCGGGGGATGACCGTCGGCTCGTTTGCGGCGACTCGCGCAAGGGCGTCTTCGTCTACCTCAATCCCCAAACCCGGACCTTCCGGCACCGGTGAAAAACCCTCGATAACTGGAATGCGTTCGGTGGTGATGTCCTCCTCGTACTGATCATCGAGGTTAATCGAGTGACCGGTTGCGGTCGGCAAAACGGCGGCCAGATGCATGGCGAGCGCTTTGGTGAGCGTCCCACCGGTCAACTGGATAATCGTTTGGATGTTTGCCTTTCCGTAAGCGAAGCCCCTGGCGAGGCTATCGCCGAGGCCGCTTTCCCCAACCATATAAGCGTCAGCGAGTCCGTGGATAATTTCCTGCACACCGCCGAGCTGCGGCACATGCATGATAATCGGGATTCGCGTCTGCTCGCGTAGACGGCGCCAACTGTCGATGTCGCTTCGCACAATCGGGTCTTCGATGTAGCCGACGATGGGGTGCTTCTCCAATTCCCGGACAACAGGCAGTACCGCCGCCAAGCTGCGGTTGCTATTGAAGTCGTAGTGTATTTTGAATCCTTCCGAGGCGACCTCCTCGGCGGCGCGCGTCTGCTCCATGACATCGTAGTAGGCGCAGGTGTGCATCTTAAAGGTGGTGTAACCCTGATTCATAGCCCGGCGGATTTCTTCCCGGAAATCTTCTGGGGACGCCGGCCGGGTCCAGGCAGCGACCGAAACCGCATCCCGGACTTTCTGCCCCATCAGCTTGTAGGCGGGCACCTCAAGGTGTTTGCCCATGACATCGTAGAGTGCGCCACACAGCCCCGGGTTCAGATTATTATTGATGAAGTCGAAGGGGCTGCGGCCAATGAGCGGCTCCACACTCGACCGGTCGGGCGGTGAGCAGCGATAGTCACCGTAGCCGACCAGTCCGTTGTCTGTGTGGATTTTGAAAACTGTGCGGTGGTTGATGCCACTGAATCGGGCTTTTTGCTCCGCGTTGCGAGCGGCGATGCGTGGGTAAATCGGGATAAGCTCAATGTCAGTAATTTTCATAATAGATTCCTAATTGGTAAATAAGGTTGATTAGCGGCTTGTATGCACGTGCAGAAGCTGGATGCCATCGCATGTGGGGGTGACCCGGAATCGAATGACATACACCCGATTCGGTGCTCTACCGCTCTCGCAGTAGGAGATCAGTAGCGATTCATCCGCCAAGAGTAGCCCACCGGGGTAGCCGTAGCTAGATACGTCCAAAGGGATTTCTTCGGTCCAGTTTACTCCTCTATCGCGGCTCAAAAAGACATACAGCCCTCCATGATATGTTGCGACGCAGACAAGGGTGCCGTCTCGAAGCACAAACAGCCGAGGCGCTTTGAGTGTGCCACTCTGGACCATTTGTCCAGATTCCCTCCAATTCACCCCATCATCGTCGGAGAAGAAGATTCCGCCGTCGGGGCGGCACACCATAACAAGCTGTCCATCGTCGAAACGAGCGATGGCAGGCTCATCGACATCCGTCTCGCTGCGGCGAATCGTGGACACGGTGCGCCAGGTCTGGCCAGAATCATCAGATCGATGAATTGCGCCAAAGAGGTACTTGTCACCTTGGCTGGAGCAGTACGTTGGCCAAACGATGCCGCCGTCCGGCAGTTGAATCGCCTGGCCGTGACTTCTTTCATAGAAGGAACCGGGGCTTTCAAGCCAGATGGGTTGACTCCAGGTTTCCCCGTTATCCGTGGATCGGATGACACACTGCTGCGTATTCAGCCCGTTCAGATCTTGCCGAAAAGCGGGTGGTGCCTCATCAAATCCATACCAGGAAGCCTGCACGTTGATGAAACACAGCACGGTGCCATCGTGGCAGACAAATAACGTCACCGGCGAATCATCCAGAGGCAGATCTGTCAGCGCAATCGATTTGCTCCAGGTCTTGCCCTGATCGGCGGAGCGGACTGCCATTGACCGTCCACCCGTCGGCGCAACAAAGTCCAGCGGCCATCCGCCGGCGGCATACGATTTTCGGGTCGCTTCGGCAATCAACCGGGGAGAGGCGAAGGAGGCATGCCAGTAGCCGGCGGAATGGGCGAGCAGGAGATCGCCATTGGGCATCCGCGCCAAACCGCCCGCCCACCCAATGAAGTCGCCGAGTCCGGGAAAATCGTCGGGGCGGTTATTGTCCCACCCGGTCACACATATGCGTGCTTCTTCAGCCGTCGGTGGCTGCTCAAGGTTTGCGTGCATCGGTTCTCCTCATTTCAAACGCTTAATTGGCACGGAAGGTGCCTTCCTTCTGGACTCGCTCATAGATGCGGGCAAACTCGTCAGAGCCATCGTCTTCCCACAGTTCCGATCTGATGCCGCGGATGGTTCCCTCCTCACGGCCCGTCACCCCGCTCGGTGAAACGTAGGAACGCCCGTAAAACTTGTGGCCGCCTGGCATGTGCAAGATACCCACATGTTTCGGGGGTTCTGTCAGTTTATTCGCAGCGACTCGCGCCAGCGCGTCCTCGTCTACCTCGAAGCCCAGGCCCGGCCCTTCCGGCACCGGCGAACTGCCCTCGATGACCGGAATGCGCTCGGTGGTGATGTCCTCTTCGTACTGATCATCGAGGTTGATCGAGTGGGCGGTATGAGTTGGTAGGACTGCCGCCATGTGCAATGCCATCGCCTTACCGAGGGTACCTCCCTCAAACTGGAGTATCGTTTGGATATTCGCCTTCCCAAGCGCAAAACCGGTCGCCAACGTATCCCCGATCGTCCCCCCGATCATGTAAATATCAGCGACGCCCTGGATAATTTCCTGGATGCCGCCGAGCGGCGTTCCGTGCATGATAATCGGAAGGCCGGTCTGCGCCCGAAGCCGCCGCCACCCGTCAACATCATTCTTCACGAGCGGGTCTTCGATATAGCCGACGATCGGATGGTTTCTCTCCAGTTCACGGACGATTGGCAGGACCGCTGCCAGGCTCCGATTGCCGTTGAAGTCGTAGTGTATCTTAAAGCCTTCGGGGGCAACTTCCTCGGCGGCGCGCGTCTGCTCGATAACGTCGTGGTAGTCGCAGGTGTGCATCTTAAAGATCGTATAGCCCTGGGAGGCCGCACGGCTGATCTCCTCGCGGAACGCTTCCGGGGAAGCCGGTCGAGTCCAGGCGGCCACCGAAACCGCATCCCTCACTTTTTGCCCTATCAGCTTGTAGACTGGGACTTCGAGGTATTTGCCCATCACATCGTAGAGGGCACAGTTCAGCGCCGACCCCAGGCTTAAGTGATTATTGATGAAATCAAACGGATCGCGACCGATGAGCGGCTCGACACTTGACGGGGAAGGCTGCCCCCACGGACGGACGCGCTGGTCGCCGTAGCCAACCAACCCATTGTCCGTTTCGACTTTGAAAACCGTCCGACAATCGATACCATACAGATCGACCTTTCGGTCCGCGTAGCGTTTTGCCAGGCGCGGGTAGATTGGAATAACTTCAATATTGGTAATCTTCATGGATACCTCCAGATTTGAGATGTTTTTCAAGGGTAACTAAAGGGGAATTGAATATTGACTGCACGCCCGACTGAGGAGGGATTTTCTTAAGGCGCGTCCGAGTGGAAGGCGGATGCTGTGCATTTGCGCAATCTTTATAAATCCCTTCAAAGTCTTGAGCGTCCAGGCTGCCCGAAAATCCGCTGGATTGTGAGGGGATTATAGCATACGCTGATCTGTGTGTCAAATGTTGACTCGATACACCTGGCGGGAGAAAGGAGGGATGGGGATTGCTGTACCCATAGGGCTCAATTTAACGGAAAGTGGTACTGTATCGGTCATCCGTAGGTCCCCAACAATGAAACGTGAATTTGTGTTAGACACGGATTCGGACAAGTTGGGTCGAAGACAATGTCATAAGAAATCCGCGTCAATCCGCGAAATCAGCGGATTTCAGCCCTTAACTTGAGCCCTATGGGGATGGGGATTGCTGTACCCTTGAAAAGGCTATCTTTTCAAGGGTTGGCCGACAACTACGCAGGCGGGACTTGCACCAGCCCTTCGCGTCGGACCCTGGCGATGCCGGTGTTTACCAACCAGATGCCCAGCGCTCCGTAGACGACCAATTGAATCGTTAATGCGATGAATCGCGGCCGGAACAGTGCGAGACCTTCCGGGCCCGGCAACAGCAGCATCCGCGCGCCGATGAAGCCTTGCGCTTGCGGGAAGATCCAGGTAAAATTCAGGAGCCAACGCGGCAACACTTCAATAGGAAAGAGCCGGCCAGAGACGATCTGGTCAATGCTTCCCAAAAGACCGGCCAGAACATTTTGATTGACAGCCCGAAACGCATAAGAGTGCAAGAAGACACTGCTCATCAATGTTTCATAGAAAATCTGCGCAATCGCGGCGTAAAATAGATAAAGAATCACGAGTGGCATCATGGATAACTGAATGTTGAAATCAATATCAAAATACAGGCCAAAGAAGCCGAAGATCGCCACGAATTGAATGATAATAGAGGTGAGAGTGTACCCCACAAAGTTCAGGATGCGATTGGCGACCAGATTGTAAAGCAGCGGATCTGTCGGACTCATTGACCAGCGTTTGAAGTCGGGACCGAAGATGCCGCGTTGGAAGAAACCCGCCGGAGAGAAGAACCCACCGGCGCCAAACACGGTCGCAATGAAGCTACCGACCATGACGTAGGCGAGGTAGCTCGGATCGTAGTTTTCTAACGATGCGACTTGCACCGTGCGAAACATGTTGCCGATGAAAAACCAACTGAGCAGCCCCAGTATGCTGTTGACGAATGACAGAATCACGCCCGTCTTGAAGGTCGCTTGAATCGACCATTGAAAACGGAAGAACATAAAGCTGAGTCGAACTGCCCATCGAAAGTCATCTAAGGCGCGCGTAATTTTCAACTGCTCCCTCCTTCTATAATCTTAACCAAAACATCCTCAAATTTCATCGGTTGCGTATTCAACGATGTAATGGCGCAACCCGCTTTCACCATATCGCTTACCAGCCACGCCAGCGCCTCTCGGCTGTCCTCGACGAGGAGATCGAGTTCAATCTGTTTCCCGCGCCGGAGCGATCGGTGCTCCAACACCCCGGTCCGCTGAAAGAAACCATCCGGCAGTGCATTTCCATTCGATGAGATGTAATTAATCTGAATGTTCTCGGCTTTCTTCACCATTCGACGCAGGTTATCAACCGAGTCTTTGGCGACCATCCTGCCTTCGTCGATCACGATGACCTCGTCACAGATTTCCTCAATGTCCTCCGGTTGGTGAGTCGCCAGCAGCATTGCAAAATTCTCATGACGCATCTTGTATTTCACGAAATCTCGCAGGTAGCGTTGAGAGAATACATCCAGTCCGATAAACGGCTCATCCAACAGCAACAGCGACCTCCCGCGCACACGATACAACAGGATCGCTGTGATAACCTGAATTTTGACGCGCATGCCCTGGCTGTAGCGAGCTACCCGATCATCGAGTCTGTCGTGGATCTCGATCTCCTTCGCCAGGTCATCCACTTGACCGGCGACCTGTGCCGGCGGTACGTGGTGCAACATCATGAATTTCTCGATATTCTGTCGGCCGGTAAATGCCCATGTCACCGCATTCAACCAACCGAAGACAGGCACGACATATTTCCGAACCTCATACAAATCCGTGCTGTAGTCATATCCAAAACAGCGCACCGTGCCGCTGTCCTGCGGAAAGATTCCTCCCAAGATCGAGAGCATGGTGGTTTTACCGGAACCGTTCTTGCCAAATAGCCCCACCACCTGTCCCGGCTCAATCGAGAAGCTGACATCGTCCAACGCAGTAATCGAGGTTACTGTGCGGGTGCCAAGAATACTGAAAGTCTCTCCGAGAAAAAACTTCGTGAGATTCCGAAAGCCGAGTAGATGCGTTTCTCCCTCATCACGTAACTTTTTCACAACTTTATAAGATTTGCTGACATTTTCGAGTTCGAGTGCTTTCATTCGTTCACTTGTCTGTCCTTTCGGTTCCTGATCTGCATGATTGAGTTAAATTCACCATAACGTCCCTCACCGCATTTCCAGCGCATTGCTACGAGATCGAGACTCAGACGCATTATCGCCGCTCATCAGTTGGGTTTGAAGCTGAGATGGTCACTTGCAGATAAAACCAATTTCGCCCACGAATCTTCACTGAAAATTTGTGGCGGATCGATTG
Source organism: Candidatus Poribacteria bacterium (assembly GCA_027296925.1). GTDB lineage: Bacteria > Poribacteria > WGA-4E > WGA-4E > PCPOR2b > JAPUIP01. The sequence continues at coordinate 8,683 of JAPUIP010000144.1, forward strand.
ACTTTTTTCATCGGTTCTGCTAGAATCGGAGAATCCACAGTGGCGGTATAAGTATACAAACGAAGCCAATGGTGAATTGGAATCACAACAATGACGCTCAAAGAAATTGTGGAAGATGACATTTATGGGCTTGTGGGTCACACACTCGCCGGCCGCGGGTACGACTATTATGCGTCCGGGATGGTGTTGAGCCTGAGGGCGCGGGGCGGAACCATCACCGCTGAGGTCGCCGGCAGTTCAGCGCCCAGCTACACCGTCAAGATCTGGTGTGATGAAGACGGCGTTGATGGAACATGCACCTGCCCATACTCGGCAGGGATTGACGTCTGTAAGCATGTCGCGGCGGCTTTATTTGAATGGGTATACGAGCGTTCGGACGAAGCCCCAGAGCCCGCCATCAGTGAAGTTGAGTTGCGGCGTGGATTAGAAAATCTGTCGAAGGCGGATCTGGTTTCGCTTCTCCTGGAAGCAGCCGAGGAGAGCGACACAGTATATCAGAAGCTGCGAATCCGGCTTGAAAGGGCGGAGGCCACAGGCGAAAAAAGCTGGATACGAGAGATGAAGGCTGAAATTCAACAGCTTTGCGCTACGGATGCGTACGGCGGCTGGGAGTATATTGACATCGGTACCCAACTCGACTCGCTGCTCCAGCCTTTGGAAAACGCCGAAATCACGGATGGGCTTGAAATCTACACATACACGCTCGAACAGATTCAGCAGATCGATGCGGATGATGAAATGGACAACCTCGTTGCGGTACGCGATCAGATCTATGCCGCGATCGGAAACTTGCTCGGCGATAGCAATTATCCACACGATCAGAAACGAAAGTACTTCGATATGCTGATGGAGATTTATTTTGACGCGCAGCGTTGGTCTGACAGTGAGCTTGGCGATGTCATTGCAAACGCCTGCTGTTCGCCCGAAGATTTTGATTTCGTGCTCGGAAAAGTGGAAGATCGAGATGAGTGGGGCAGAGCAAAGCTGTTGGCAAAGCTCTATCTCCAATCTGGGCAAGAAGAGGCATATCTGGAAATTCGTCGTCAAAATCTCAATTCAGATATGGACTATTTAGAGCTCGCGGATTTTTACCAGACTCGAGGAAGAGCTCGTGAGGCGATTGAGGTGGCGGAGGAGGGGCTTCAACGTCTGACACACAAGGCTGCGCTGTACCCGTTTTTGGAGGAGCAGTATGAAGCGCAAGGGGCGGTCTCACACCTGCAGCGGATACTGATGGCGCAATTCACGGAATTTCCGGCTTCGGAACTGTATCAACGCCTCAAACGGGTTGCGGAGGCGGCAGGTACCTGGAATACCGACCTGAAGCGCAGGTTGCTTGCGCCGCTGGAGGAACGTCGGATATACGGCGCGGAGTTGCTGCTGGCGGATATTCATATCGCGGACGGCGATTACGATAAAGCGGTGGCGCTCAGCCAGGGCGATATCGGGGAGGCGGCGCTCAGTCGTATTGCTGAAGGGGTCGCGGAAACGTATCCTGAGAAAGCAATTGCCATTTACAAACGGATCGTCGATGACTATCTCGCTGTGAATGGACGCGACCGCTATCGTGCCGCCGCGCAATTTGCCGCCAAAATCAAAGGCGCTTATCTCGATATTTTGCGAGATGAAGCGGCGTGGAATAACTATATCCGTGGCATCCGTTTTGAGAATCGTCGCCGCCCCGCTTTAATCGATGAGTTTAGGAACTTGTGAGAGGAGTATTCCCTGTGAAAATCATTGAGGTTGAAGCGTTACACTTGCGTTTGCCTGTGGTGCAGGAAGTCGCCGATGGCACGCAAGATTGCCTCCTGGTGCGCGTCCATACCGACGTTGGACTGACCGGACTGGGAGAGGTCGTCTCCTGCTCCTACGTGGCGCGGGCGGTAATCGAGGCTCCCCGCTCTGCGCCTTTTCGCCATGGCCTGGCTGCGATTGTGGGTGGGATGGATGCGGCGGACATCGAGGCGGTATCGCAGGCGATGGTCGACGGCACGGCATGGTACGGTCCGGGCGGCGTCACCCGGCAGGCGATGAGCGGCATTGACATGGCGCTCTGGGACATCCGGGGCAAGTCGGCAGGCAAGCCGGTTCGGGGCTTGCTGAGTGAAACCGCCGTTGACGCCGTTCCGTGTTATGCGAGTGTTCTTTGGCCTGAACGTCCAGAACTTGTGGCGGACTCGGCGAGCGCATTCCTAGACCAGGGGTACCGTGCGGTGAAATACGGCTGGGCGCCGATGGGCCCGGATGCCGACCTCGACGAAGCGCTAGTGGCTGCGGCTCGCGACGCTCTTGGTCCCGAAGTGGATCTGATGGTGGATGCCGGCCGTGCTTGGGATGCACAGACAGCGCTTGCGCGTGTTGAGCGCTTCCAAAAATATGACCTCTCCTGGCTCGAAGAGCCGCTGCATCCTTACGACACCGCCGGTTACAGGGCACTGTCCGAAGCCTCAGCCATACCTATTGCCGGGGGCGAAGCCCTGACTTTGATCGAAGAATATGAAGATCTGCTCAGAAACGGGCGGATGCAGGTCGTTCAACCCGATCTCGGTCGAGTGGGCGGCATCACCCGCGGCCAGCGCATTGCCGAGCTGGCTCAGGAGACCGGTACATGGGTGGTGCCGCATGCCTTTGGCACCGGCGTCCTGCTGGCCGCTTCAGCGCAGTGGGCGGCTGCGAGTCGGAAGCCGTTGACTGAATTTACCCGGGCTCCGTCCCCGCTGGCACAAGATCTGGCTCATCACAGCATGGCTTTCCGGGACGGGCTGCTGCACCTGACGGATGCGCCCGGTCTGGGCGTCGAATTGGATGAGCGAGTGGTCGAAACGTATCGGGTGGGCTAATGACTCGTAGCCGGAGTCGTAAGTTGAGTGAAACGGCTTTATTTGCGGAGGTGATAAAATGGCAACGATACCAAAATTCAAAAGCGAAGAAGAAATTCAGGAGTTCTGGGCAACGCACGATTCAGCGGATTATTGGGATGACATGGCGGATGACGAAGTCGAAATCAGCTTTGTTCCTCGAAAACATCTGCTCGTGATGCCACTGAATGAGAACATCTTACACGATGTGCGGGAATTGGCGTTGGAAAAGGGCACAAGTTCTGCTCAGTTGTTGCGAAAGTGGATTGTTGCGGGGTTGCAGCAAGAATCGAGCGCCACTTGATTTGAAGCGTCGGAGATGGTTGGACGATTACGCACAATCCATTGGAATTCGTCATTGGGTTTTCGAGGTTGCTGCCTCATGCTTCCGTATGATAAATCGTGTCACCGGCTACCGATTTGTAGCTGCCGAACACCAGTTCGAGCGTCTTCAGGTTATCCGCACCCGATGTGTCCGGTTCGGTGCCGTTCCGCAAGCAGTCAACCCAGTGCCGCTGGACATTGACAACACTTTCTATGACTGCCCCGCCGAGTGGACTTCCCCACGGATATTGACCCGGCGGCACATGATGATGCGTCATCTGCTTGTCCGAAACCACGCTGAGTTGATAATCCCGTCGAATCTCCAGTGACCCTCGATTCCCCTCGATCCGCACCGGTATCTGGATGAACTCGTCGTGTTCCACCGCTGAGACGTAATTCATGTTCGCAACGCTCGTGCCGTGATCGTGGCGCAGCAGCGCGGTGGCAGCATCTTCCCCGCGAATGTCGGGATGGATGCGATGGGTCTGGGCGTACAGGCTGTTGACCTCCCCCATGAAGAAGCGCACCAGATCGAACACGTGGACGCCCATGTCATAGAGGACAAGCCGTTCATCTGTCGCCAGGTACGGCTGATTCGGGTAAACATCGTACCCGGTACGGAAGGAGACTTGCGCGAAGAAAGGCTCACCGATTTTCCCGTCATCCACGATCTGCTTGGCATGCCGGATGATGCCTTGCCAGCGGAAATTCTCGTGCACCATGAAGGTGACACCGGCGGATTTACAGGCATCCACCATCGCTTTCGCGTCTTCCATTGAAGGCGCAAGCGGCTTCTGGCAGATCACGTGCCGCCCATGCTGGGCGACCAACTCCACGAGCGGCCGATGCGACGGTGGCGTCGTGACGACATCCACAAAATCGAGCGGTTCGTTTGCGAGCATCTCGGCCGCGTCGGTGTAGACCTTGCCTGCCCCGAACTTCGCTCCTGCCTCCTCGGCACGGTCTGCCTGCTGATCACAAACCGCGGCGAGTGTCACGTCTTCGATGGCTTGCCATGCGGCAAGGTGGTTCTGTGCGAAGTAACCACAACCAATGACGCCAGCTTTCAAATTCTGCATCTTTCACCTGCTCCTTTAGTTGTCTCAATACCAGTTCCGTCTTCGTAATTCTGTCGGTGTCGAGCACCTCGCCATTGCCGGGTGCGAATCGGATACACCATCGGTTGATTCGAGCACGAAAGCATGTTATCATTATATCAGATTTGTAATCATGATGGAGGGTATTATGGTTCGGACACAAATTCAATTGACCCAAGCTCAGTCCAATGCACTCAAACAGATCGCCGCGCAACGAAAGCTTTCGATTGCTGAAGTCATCCGTCAGAGCATCGACTTTTACCTTCGCGCCTGCGGAACAATCAGTCAGGAGGAAAGGCAAAAACGTGCCATTTCAGCGGCTGGACAATTTCGTTCCGGTCAAAGGGATCTCTCAGAAAAGCATGATGAATATCTGGCCGAGGTCTACGCCGAATGATTTACTACATCGATACTTCAGCACTGCTGGCGGTTTTAGATGCCGATGATGAAAATCACCTCTCAAACACCTTCGTGAGCACACTGACATCAAGCGGGCACACCCATCGAAGCGTGAATCTGCACAAACTTCCATCCACCTTCCCCTTTTTCAAGAACACCCGTCATGCGCATCGCAAGTTCCTCATATACCCCTTGCCATTTGAGTTGCCAGATCTGGCGGGTGTAAAACCATGCGACATCGCCTCGCTCCTGCACATCGAGATGTTCAAACGCAATGGTAAAGTCTTCTGCACTGGCAACAATCTTTCGATAATAGTCGCCCGCGTTTTCGCCACCCTCGACGTGCTCGTCCGGCTCCGTTCCAACCTTCACGTAATAGTCGGTTGAAGACATCATCTCAATGAGCCGGTCGGCATCTCCTGCCATGAGTGCCTCGAAGTAGCTTTTCACGGTTTGATCGGCATCCATAATCGTCGCCTGCGCACAACAGATCAGATCGTCAACACAACTTCGATCTCGTTTTTTCCGACGTGCAGATCTGCTCGGACAAATAGCAGCCGGTCGCCTAACCACGTTACCGCTTGCACGTTCGTCGTCGCAAGTGTAAGCCCCGCGTGATTGCCCCAGATCGCAAAGCCGTAAGGCATTCCCTTGGGGGATTCCAGCACAAACTGCATCTGCAATCGGCTGCGCGAACGTCTCGGACGAAAATCCTCAATCTGCGGGAGGCTAAATTCGGCGCCGTTCGGGGAACTGACGGGAGGTGAAACGTAGTTGGTTACGCCGATGGGTTCCATCTTCCCATCTTCAAAAACCAACTGGCAGTCAGTATCGTAGTAGAAAAGGGTTGATTTCGCAGACGTGTTTGATGACGGCGCCCGTGTTTCGGAAGGCGAATTGACAATCAGAAAGGTTGGCTGCGTACCCTCGCCGATCTGTTGGTATTCGCGAACGGCTTTTGAGAGCGCCATGACCTGCGCCTCTTGCGCTTCACACACATACGCGAGATAGCTATCCAACTGATCGAGTTGTTCCGACGTGAGTAACGTCACTTCTGCTGCATCGATCTGTTGGACGTAAGCCAAACCGGCATTCCATGCGGCGTTGTTCACATAAAGGTCGAATGTTTGCCGTGCTGTGCCTTTCAGAAGCTGCGTCCGCAGATTCGCGGTATCTATCTCTGCATCAGATGAAGGGGGCATTTGTGCGGGATGGACGGAGGCATCGGGAATGCCGACCATTCGACTGGTGGGAGTGCCACAGAAATTGTGCCGATCCGCTGACGGATAAAAGAGCCCAAACGGGCAACCATCATCCGTCCCCGCCTCCCGCCAGCGATACCCCCACAATCCCGCAAAACCCACTTCTGCTAAAGCGTAGAGCAGGACGTGGTTTTTCTGTACCGCCCCCGCGACCACTGGACTTGCCCACGCCATCGCCCTTTCAACTTTATCCCATTCGGATGAGATGTAATCCGGCAACTTTTCACGCATGGTCACGATATGCTCCGCCGATTGGAGGTGTTCGTCGGAATCTGCGTCCGTTCCCCAAATTGGCGCAATATCCACCATCAACAGCGGTTCGTCGCCATGCGATTCATGCCATCGGGTCAGATCGGTTGAAAGCGCGCGCGCCGAGGCAGCATCGATTGCCCACGTCATCGAGATGCCGTGTTTATGCGCAATCTCGGCAAGGCGGCGCATTCCCTCCCGCAGCGTTCTTCGGTCTTCAGCAATGGCAGTGCAAACAAGGGAGTAAGTCAACATAAGGAAGTGAGTGTCCCGAATTTCCGCGTTAATGCCCCACTGCTGCCGCCCCTTTTTCGCCGACGAGATCGTGTTCCTCAAAGCGCGAGAGTCGGAACGGGGCGATGAGCGCGGGGGTTTTGCCGGTGGCGATGAGTTCGGCCAACGTTTTACCGGCGATTGGGGAGGCTTTGAAACCATAAGTCCCCCAACCGACATCCACCAGAAATCCCTCCACCGGTGTGGCGCCCATGAGAGGACTGTAGTCCGGGGGGATGTCACAGATGCCAGCCCATTGCCGAAGGACACGGACTAGACTCAAGGATGGGAAGAGTTCGAGGACATGCCCGGCGATGTCTTCGAGAAAGGAGAGAGAGCCAGCCATTGAGTAAGAGGAGAAGGGGTCTACGCTGGCGCCCATGACGAGTTCGCCCCGGTCGGATTGGCTGATATAGACGTGCAGACTGCCGGAGACCACAACCACGTCCAGGAAAGGCTTGAGCGGCTCTGTGACGCACGCCTGCAAAGGGATGGTAATCAGCGGCAACTGAATCCCAGCCATCGCCGCAATCGTCGAACCCCAGCCGGCGGTCGCATTGAGCACCGTTCCGGTTCTGATGTGGCCGCGGGTGGTTTGCACTCCGGTTACTTTTCCGTCCTGTACATCGAGCCCCGTCACTTCCGTTTGCTGGTGGATGTGGATGCCACGTACGTCGGCCTGATGGGCGTAACCCCAGACAACCGCGTCGTGGCGGACGGTACCTCCGGGTGGATGATACAGCGCCGCCAGAATGGGATAGCGGGGATGGTCACTCACATCCAGGTGCGGGCAAAGCCGTTTAATTTCATCGGGCCAAATCAGGCGTGAGTCGACCCCTTCGATCTGATTGACTTCGACACGGCGGCGCATGGTATTGACGGCACCGTCGGTGTGGGCGAGGGTCAAGTGTCCCCGCTGGCTGAACATCACGTTAAAATCGAGCTCGTGTGACAGTTGCTCGTAGAGTTTTATGCTCTCATCGTAAAAGTGCACGCCCTCAGCGGTGAGGTAGTTGCTGCGGATGAGGGCGGTGTTGCGCCCGCTGCCGCCAGAACCGATGTAGCTCTTTTCCAAGACCGCCACGTCGGTGACGCCGTGTTCGCTCGCAAGGTAGTACGCACAGGCGAGTCCATGCGCGCCTCCACCGATGATGACCACGTCGTAGCTATCTTTCAGCGTGCGGGAATGCCACATTCTTGGCGGCGGTTCATGGCTGTTGAATGCCTGACGAATGAGTTTGAATGACATGACTCTCTGTATTTGTGTGTAATGGGCGACCGCGACGGCCGCCCCTACAATTGTCGGACG
>JAPUIP010000145.1 GCA_027296925.1 Candidatus Poribacteria bacterium
TGCTCTATTCCTGGAGTGAAATTAAGAATATGGGCAAGGAATGCTCCGACCATACAGATCACTACCAGTCCAAAGGAGATCAGGACTTACGCAAAATAAATGGACACGAACCATGAAAAACAGTAGAATAAAGCCCACGGAGGTGAATATGGGCCCCACTCGACTCGATTACTGCCAGTATCTTCTCAGCAGCCAAATCAACTATACGTTAACGCATTTTGCGGAACATAGTCAACGCTTTAGTCATGATACGATTAATCGGTATCTGGCTGGTGACCGCATCACCCCCCATCTCGTGTGGGAAAACGTCTCTCCATACATCATTCCCAATGAGGCTGGGTATGTCATCTTTGATGACACCATCCTGGACAAGCGCCATTCGTTTAACATCGCGTTGGTGCGCCGACAATATAGCGGCAACGCCCACGGAGTGATTAAAGGAATCGGTGTGGTGACTTGTGTGTATGTCAACCCCGTGTTAGACCAATTCTGGATTATCGACTACCGAATTTATGACCCAGATGGGGATGGCAAGACCAAGTTAATCCATGTCCAGGAGATGCTGTCTCATCTCGTCTATCACAAGCAACTGCCATTTGAGGCGGTGTTGATGGATAGTTGGTATGCCACCCGTGACCTGATGCTACACATTGAGAAACTGGGGAAACATTACTATTGCCCACTCAAAACCAATCGCTTGGTGGATGATTCCAACGGTCAAAACCCCTATCAGCGAATCGATGCCTTGATGTGGGCAGAAACCGAACTTCAACAGGGGAAACGCATCAAAATCAAGGGCTTCCCCAAAGACCACAAGGTGAAACTCTTCCGGGTCGTGTCTTCTACCAGACGCACGGACTATGTTGTGACCAACGACTTGGCTCAAAACGCCACAAAAGCCGCACAAGAGGCGTGTAGCTGGCGCTGGAAGATTGAGCAATTTCACCGTGAAGGCAAGCAACTGACGGGACTTGAACGGTGTCAATGTCGATTGGCTCGTATTGTTCGCAACCACATCGGCAGTGCTATGTTAGTGTGGATTGTACTCAAGCAAGCGGCGGTTGAAACCGCGCAAACCATTTATCAGGTCAAACACGGTTTGTTGTCTGATTATTTGCGGCAACAATTGAAATCCCCATCTATCAAGATGGTGCTTGCGTAAGTCCTATCTACAACAAAGACCTTAAGTTGATACCAATGGGGGAGAAAGCTTCCCCCTTTGCCAAAGGGGGATTGAGGCGGATTTGAGAATGGGCTCATCTGAAACTCAAAACGGTATGCCATGATGTGTGCTACTCCTTCTTGGGTTCGATTCCCTTCCCTTCCATCAGCACGATCCGCCGGTTTGACTGGATGTCCGAAAATCGTTCCGTCTTGCCACCCAGCCAGGTGACTTCAACCCAATCGACCGCTGTCTGCCGTCCCAATCCAAACTCCGCGACCAAGCTATTCGAAGAGAGAAAACTGGATCCGGCGGCAATTTCACGAAGCTGTATCAGATCGCCTGCCTTCAATCGGATCTTTGCCCCGACGCCATCGCGGTTTCCTTTCGTGCCGATGAGTTTCACATGCAGCCAATTGTTGCGATTGCCCCCCTCGTTCCGGAGCAAAACCGCGCGATCATGGTTGTTGACAATGAAAAGATCAACGTCCCCGTCGTTATCGTAGTCTCCGAAGGTAACGCCACGCCCGACCCGAACCGGCAGTTTGTCCACGCCCGCGAGCGTGGTGGCGTCGGTGAAGATGCCCTCTCCATCGTAGCGAAACAGTTGATCATTTTGGGCGATGAGTTGCTCCGGTTGGTCGAGATACTGAAAGGTGTGCCCGTTGGCGACGAAAATATCCAGATCGCCATCGTTATCGTAATCGAAGAAATCGGTGCCCCAACCGACATAGTTGAGGCTCTCTTCACCGAGCGATGCGCCGTACGATTCATCGACGAGATGGATCGGTCTCCCGGCGGAGGCGCCCTCGATCGCCCCTTCCTCCTTCAACAGATTGCTGTAGAGGGCGTTTTCCTGATCGATCCAGTGGCTCATAAAGAGATCCAGATCGCCGTCGCCGTCGTAATCGCCCGTTGCCAAACCCATTGAACCCCGAAAATCCGCCGCCCACGATTCGCTACTCACATCCGTGAACGTGCCATCTCCATTGTTGCGGTACAGAAAATTCGGCGAGAGATCATTTGCCACATAGAGGTCTAGATCCCCATCCAGGTCTAGATCGGTGAAAATCGCCTGCAAACTGCGACCACCGGCCGATTCGACATGCAACGCTGCAGTGACATCGGTAAATGTGCCGTTTCCGTTATTCCGATACAGCACATTGTCCTGCGCCTCAAAGGAGTGTGGGTTCAACCGACTTAGCACGGCTTGCCCATACTGCATCGACGTCTTCTGTTCCTCCACTAACCTGCTGAGATCATGTTCGAGATAGTTCGGCACATAGAGATCGAGATCGCCATCATTGTCATAATCCCCGAAGGCGGCGCCCGTACCCCACCGCGCATCGCCGACCCCCGCTTTTGCGGTGACATCGGTAAACGTGCCATCCGCATTATTGCGATACAGCACGTTTGGCCCGAAGTTCGTGACATAGAGATCGAGATCGCCGTCGTTGTCATAATCCCCGAAAACGCACCCCATGCCGAAACCGCGATCGCCGACGCCTGCCATTGCGGTGACGTCGGCAAATGTCCCATCTCCGTTGTTACGGTAGAGTACATTTCCCGGCGATGCCTGCGTCACTTTTGCGTTGAGTGGCCCGGGGTTGTTGACGACATAGAGGTCGAGGTCGTCGTCATTATCGTAGTCAGCGAAGGCTGCGCCGGAGCCGATGTCCTCCGGCAGCAGTGATGATCGGGGACCGTGGGAGTGGGAAAATTGGATACCCGCCGCCGCAGTGACATCTTTGAAAGTAACAACGTTTGAGATTTGAGCGGCAATCGGTTTGGCGCTGAGCAGCGAAGCACACAGAGGCAAGATGAATGAAACGTAAATTATGATTCGGCGGCGAGTTGCGTCGGCCCAGCCATATCGAAACCAAGCGTAAAGCATAAAGCGTAATAGACTCATAGGATCTTCGCGGCGGAAATGAAATGCCCGCCTGAGGGTACCCCCGAATTTATTCGTGGGGAAGTTTACCCTCGGCTGAGAGGGGAAGCCGCGCCTCCGGTAGTATAGCTATAGCCGTCCATTTGCTGAAGCGACCGACAATACTTGTGATTGATGCCTTGTATCGTGCGGTTAGTGGTCTTAATGTTAAAGCTGCCAGATGCTCTGACCGCAACCCGTCCGATGTAGGTCCCGATTTTCTTCCCTTTGGTGACAACAGCCTTAACGATGTCTCCTGTTTGAAAACCTTTAACGCGCTTAAACTGTTTGGCACGGGTCCGCGGAAAGCCGAATCGATCCACACGACACATCTGGCGTGAACCATGCCCGTTTGCCGTGATTAACAGCGGGCGGACGCCTTCGACCTTTAACTCTTCAGGAGTTGATTGCCCAACACAAGTGGCGTCTAGCCAGTGGGTTTTGGGGAATCCGCGTTGCGTTCGATTGAACTTCGTTCGCCCCCCGGTGCCAACCTCAACAGACAACCCCGTGGATTGAAGTTGCTCGTAAAGTTTCCAGCGTGTCGCATTCACCGCCGCTGTATCCTTCAAAGGTCGCTTGGCTTGGGCTTGCACCTGCGGATAGCCAAATTCTTCCGCCGTCTGATTGCCTTTCTTCAAATTGCAATCTGTACAAGCGATTGTCAGGTTCGACACCCGGTTGCTGCCCCCTCTGGACTTGGGGAGAATATGCTCAATCTCAAGGGGTACGTCCGTCACTCCGCAATATGCACAAGTTCGACTGTATTTCTCAAGGAGGTATTCCCTCACTTCGTAGCCGAATAATTCGCCCTGTTGGTATTCAGTTCCTGAGATTTCAGGATTCTGCATCGCT
>JAPUIP010000146.1 GCA_027296925.1 Candidatus Poribacteria bacterium
CTTAGATTCGGCGATTCGATTGACGCTAGCGTGTTGCCAGAATTACAGACTGCCCGAAACAACGCGATATGCTCACCAGGCGGCGGCTGGGAAAATCCCGCTACCCCAAAAGGGCGAAGCGGAGCAACTTACGCTCTTTTAATGAAGACCGTTCAGAATTCCGTCCACTTCTGTTTAATAGATCAATACCTCCTTCAGAGATGAGCCCAATAAAATCTCAAGTTTTTATTGGTATATTTTTTGCTAAATGAAAATACGAACGATAAAATATCATCGCCTCGGCGAAACATCGGTTCAATTATATATTATGACCCTAATTCATCAGGTGTTGACATAGACCATGAACATATTTTCGAAACGACTCCACCGATTACCTCCTTATATGTTTGGCAAGCTCAAGCAGTTGACCCATGAAAGACGCCAGCAGGGAATTGATGTCATCGATTTGGGAATGGGGAACCCGGATCAGCCAACACCGCAACACATTGTAGACAAACTTTGTGAAACTGCCCAGGAGGCGCGACACCACCGCTATTCTGCTTCACGCGGAATTTTCAACCTACGCCGTGAGGTCGCCTGGTATTATGGGCGGCGATTCGGTGTCGAGATCGATCCCGAGCATGAGGCAATCTCCGTCATTGGAACAAAAGAAGGGCTTTCCCATCTGGCGCTTGCATTGATAGATGAAGGGGATCTGGCACTCGTTCCAAACCTGACATTTCCGATTCATATCTACGCAACCGTTATCGCCGGCGGAAGTGTCGTTAGCATTCCGTTGCACGAGGAAAATCAGTTCGTGCCGAGCCTTGATGAGATTTCGCGAGACATCTGGCCAAGACCCAAAGTCCTGATGTTGAGTTTTCCGCATAATCCAACCGGAGCGGTGGTCGATCTTTCCTTTTTTGAGGAAATCGTTGACTTTGCGAAGCGGAACGATATCATCGTCATCCATGACCTCGCGTATGCCGACATTGTCTTTGATGGCTACGAGGCGCCCAGCTTTCTACAAGCAAAGGGCGCCAAAGATGTCGGCCTCGAATTTATCTCCTTATCAAAGTCCTACAACATGGCGGGGTGGCGTTGCGGGTTTGCCGTCGGTAACCGCGATCTCGTTGATGCGTTAGCGCGCATCAAAAGCTATTACGACTACGGCATCTTTGCACCGATTCAAATCGCGGCAATCATGGCATTGCGAACGTCGATGGACGTTGTAGAGGCGCATGCAGATACCTACCGAAGGCGGCGTGATGTGCTAGTCGAAGGACTGAATCGAATTGGATGGAAAGTCCAGAAGCCAAAAGCGACCATGTTCGTGTGGGCACCAATTCCTGAACCGTATCGACATCTCAAGTCGATGGATTTTGCGATGAAGCTGCTCGATGAGGCGGAAGTGTGTGTCTCTCCCGGCGCAGGGTTCGGTCACAACGGTGAAGGTTACGTCCGAATCGCACTCGTTGAGAATGAAGATCGCATCCGTCAAGCGGTCAGACAGATTCGAAAAGCGCTGTTCAAGTGATGTGCTCAGTGATATCGCCCGACAGCCAATACCATTCCAAATCGAAAGGCGATTCACCCGGGGGGGGACCCGCACATTCCTCACAGATCACTACGATTTCTGCTCATTAACCCCCAAAGCTCCTCTGCGTTTTGGCCACGAAACCTCACGGCGCCGGCGCGCACTAGAATTTTCCTGAGTTCGTCGTCACTGAATCCGCCAAGCCGAGACTTTATGGCATCGAATGAGCGTTTTTCCCAACGATCCGATTCCAATAATTCTTTGGCAACTTGCTCTGCCATGAACTCTGTACGAAGCTTCTCACGGTCGAGCGCAAAGTCTCGCCGTAATCGCCTTTCTTGAATCAGGAAGGCAATCGTTCCAGTTAATATCGCAGTGATTGCCGCGGTTATAGCTGAGGCAATTATTGTTCCGGACATGTTTGACCCCCGGTGTCCATCATCCTTACTCTCAAACCTCCTCCATCCGCATGCGGGAAGTCTCCGTACGCATCCGCCAATCACCCGCTCCAAAAGCATCGCTCAGGAATAGGACGGAGTCGCAAGGAGGCTGCTCGCCGGCTCAGTCTTCCTCGTAACCCATCTCTTTCCAAACCTGACGGGCATAGGCAATAGCCTCTTCGCTCGGTGGATTCAAACCTTCGATGCTGGGCGGCGGCTGCTGGCGACCGCGATGTTCCGGCCAGGGAGACCAATTATCGTCCTCGTATTGCTTGCGGACGGATTCCTGACGGAGGTCGGGAATCTCGAATGGGGCGCCGTTTGCCAGGCAGGAGCGCCATCCCTGAATCGCAACCATCGCCATCTCCAGTCCACGATAAACATCGAAATAGGGTGTCTCGTTCTTGCGAATCGCCTCCGCAAAGTGGTAAATTGTGAAGAAGTCTCCGCCGCTGTGACCGGCCGCTCGCGCTTCCTCTGCGTGATGAGGGAAGTCCGGTGTATAGATGCGTTCGGACTGCTCTCCTTCTCTCACATCCCACGGTTCATGCATCACCCGCAGGGCGCCTTTGTCCTCAGTCCGCAGATTCTCCATGAGACCGCGTGTGCCATGAATGCGATACCAAACACTGTGGCCTCGCATCGTTAAACCCATAATCCGCACGACGGATGCGTTGTTCATGCGGCAGAGAATGATGGCGCCGGGGTCCCCGCGACGGATATACAGTTTTTCGGTGTCGCGGTTGGATCGCGGAATTGACACGGCATTCACGCTGACCGGGTGGGTGTCGGTGATATACATAATCGGTGCCAGCGCGTGAGAACAGTAGTAGGTAGACGGAATCCAATTACGCCAATGGTTCATTCCCGGTGATAATACATTGAATCCATGTGAATCGAAGGGATGGTTGTACTCGCCTTCGCCATATTGCATCTCGCCCACCTCGCCGGCGTGGTAAAGACGCCGCATCTCCTGATTGTAGGCAAAATACGGGTAATTCTCGGCGAACAGATAGATTTTGCCGCTCTGCTCTACAGCGCGTGCCAGCGCAACGCCCTCGGCCACGGTTCCGCACGCCATGGTTTCACTCAACACATGCAGCCCCGCACGAAGGGCCTTGATCGCAAAGGGCGCGTGCTGGTGAAAGTAATTTGCCAGCATCACAGCGTCCATGTCGTGTTCGAGGAACTTGTCGTAATCTGTATACGTCGTGACGTTTAACTGCTTTCCGACGTCGCGCAGCTTCTCCTCCCACGTGTCGCAAAGCGCGACCAATTCCATCCCGACAAACTGTGCGCCCTTTGCAAACGAACTCCCTCTGCCAACCCCAACCACACCAACACGGATTGGGTTTTCCGCTGACCGCTGTGTCATACGCCTGCTCCTTGCATTTTACCGCCCACCTGTAGTTGGTCTTCTCGTGCTTCTATCGAAAACTTAAATCCTAATCCATATAGTATTTCACCCATCGTATCCAGTTGCGGATTTCCCTGTTCTGAAAGTGCCTTATAAATTCCCTCACGGGTGAGGCTGATGCGCTCGGCGAGCTTTGACATACCGCCTTGCGCCTCTGCTACATCTCTCACCGCCAGCAAAAACGCTTCTATATCTCCGTTTTCTTCGTACTCCTCAAGCGCAACGGAAAGATATATCTTCGCATCCTCTGGGTCACGTAGTTGCTCAATATGATAGTCTATGAACTTCCTCTGCTTTCTCATTGTCTGATTACCCTTGAATTATATTCGCGCCAGTATGTTTTCTCCCTTTGTACGTCTCGGCTTTGTGAGTCTTTATCGCCTGCGAATAACAGCAAAAGAGTATCTTCTCTTATCCAACCAAAATAAATCCGGTATCCAGCGCCAAACTGCAAGCGCAATTCAAATACCCCTTCTCCTACTGACCGATAATTACCCAAATTGCCTGTTTCCTCAACTCGTCTTAAACGGCTTCGAATTCTGGCAGTCGTCCTTTTGTCCCTAATCGAAGAAAGCCAATCTATAAAAGGCTCATCGCCGTTTGGGTGTTGGTAAATTTCTACGTCCACGACTTAATTGTAAGCCAAAATAATGTCACGCCGGGTAGATTGCCTTAAAAAAAGAAATCCTCCGCCGTTTTTCGGAGAATCTGATTTTTATCCGACTCCGAAAGAAAATCCAATCGATCGCGAACCAATCCAATGCCATCCGCATAGGTCTGATCGACGACCTGATACGGACAGTCGCTGCCCCACATAAGGCGTTCCGAACCAAACGCTTCATAAACACGCTGAATGAGTGACGCGAGATCATCATAGGGCGGCGTTTTTCTGCCAAGCGCATAAAAGGCGGAGACTTTGACCATTACTTTTGGGTGCCTCGCCATCGCGCACAATTGGTCGATATGGGCGTCACGAATTGGCGGGTTCGCGCCGATGCAACAGAGGTGATCGATGATAACGGGAGTTTCTGGGAACTGTTCGCAGCGCTTGTCCAGGGCGGGAAGCGCATCCGGATCGATTAAGGGACAGATGGCTAGATTGTGCTCAGCCCCCGCGGCGAACATCCGTTCAAACCCCCTTCCGTCAAGCCAACTTTCGATTGGAGCGTCTTTCGGATAAATTCGGAATCCGCGAACCCCCCGTTGGGCGAGACGGCGCATCTCCGCCTCCGGTCTCTCGCCATTCCAATCGATGACGGCGAGCCCTGAGAATACACCGGCATACTGGTTCATCACATCGAGCATGTACGAGTTATCGAAGCCGTAAAAACTCATTTGGATCAGCACAACCCGATTAACGCCGGAGGATTCGGTATGGACAAAAAGTTCTTCCGGGCGAAAGGTAGCCGGCTTCATGTCGCTTTGTTGATGCGGTTCGGCGATTGGATAGCGATCAAAATCGTCCGTCCAAACGTGAACATGGGCATCGATGTATTCCATAGTTTTCTCCTTGAATCTGAGGGTCGTGTGTACCCGCAGAAAAAGACGCTTCGCGAGAACCGGCGAAGCGTCACAGACATTGAGTTTACTGCACGCGGAAATCCTTCTCCACACCGTTGACAATCACTTTATAACTGCCCGGCGGAAACGTCCCCAGTGGGATGCGCTCCTGGATCTCTTCAATCGCCAGGGTGCAGACGGCATCTCTGGGGCGTTTCGTGGTGATATGGATATGAATAGTGTTCCCCTCACGACGCTCCGTAGTTTCGTTCAGCGTCGTACATCCATCCCTCAGAAACCCGTTGACAACAACAACGATCTGAACCGGGAAACTCTCCAGAATCTCCACGACAACATCGGTGACAGGCAGATCGGCGATGATGAATTTGTTCGAATCCGCAAGATGCTCAATCGCTTGGGCAATGGCGTTGTATCGCTCTTCGCCCGTTTCCGAGGCCAGCAGATCGGGTGCGTAAACGGAGAATCTATTTCGCTTTTCGCCCCGTTCGACAGAAATCTCGTAGAAGAAACCATCCGCGAGGGTATCCAGCAATTCTTCGTTCGATGGCAGTGTAAAGACGTCATTTGCTTCGAGCGTTTGCCAGAGCAGATCCAAGTCTGCTGCCGAGACCTGGCTTGCCGACGCTTGATTGGTTCGCTCACCAACAGAAGTCAGAAGAATGGAATCTTCCTTTTCTTCAATTATTATGCTATTAGAAACGCCCGCAATGCCGCCTGTTTGATGAAGGACAATCTGACCGATCATGTCCGGCGCATCCCCTCCACCATTCAGGATGTCGTCAAAGATGGAATCGCAACCGCATACACACGCAGCAATTATTAAAATCAATGCTTGAATCATAAAATCAAAACGTTGAAAGCTGTTCGTTTTCATGGCTTATCCCAATTGTTAAGGTCATGTTGAATAGACAGGGATTTTTCACAGAAGCTATCGTCTCATCCGTCGCATGCCCATTGTAATTTTTACGACGCCTCTGACCATCACTAACGTTCCCGCGGCTAAGAAGATGACAATGCCCGCTTGCTCAATCTGAGGCGATTGCTTGAACATATACGCCATAAATCCGACGCACATGATGAGGATGAGCGCGTTCAGGATGACTTTGTTTGCGTACCATTTTCCCATGAATCGCTCCTTATATCAGTGAACAACATTTTTGTTATATGGAGATTTTCCGTCGGTTGTGTCCTTAATCCGCTGATCTAAGTAAATCTCGTTATGCGGTTTGAAGCCGGGCAGGGTGACGACATTCACGAACGCATCAATCCCGCGATGTCCGGTGTCGGGTGGGATATAAACAACCGTGCCGGGGCAGAGCGGCACCTGCTGATGTATGGCGGGATGCATGACGTCGGGGAAGGCGTATAGATAGCTTGCGCGTCCATAAGTATTCAAAGAATACACACTCGGATCGAGGACAAAATAGATCTCGTGCTGGGCTTTCCCACCGCCGATCGGCGCCGCCGGATGATAGTGCGTCTGTGAGGTTTCAGCGGCGATGTTCACAACATGGCTATTGACGGAGTTAACCCCGTCGGGTTCGTTCTCGCCTGCCGGGGACCTTGACTTGCAACACAGCAACCGACCACGAACCCGCAGGGGAAATACAACACAAAATAAATGT
>JAPUIP010000147.1 GCA_027296925.1 Candidatus Poribacteria bacterium
TTGCGCCGCAAGGCGTTGTCAAAGCGGATTCGGTAACAGTCTCTGCATTAGTTACGGATGAACAGTCTGACATTACAGGGGGCGCACTGACCGTTTTCTCTCCGACTGGCGAAGAGATTCTCCGGGAAGAGATTGTTGCTGTTGAGGAGATGCCAGATGGCGAAGAAACGCCTGCTGGCGAGGTGGCTGAGGGTGAAGTGGCCGAGGCCGCGGCGGTCTTCAGCGTACAGGTTAGCAACGAGGTCACGGGACTGACGGATGGCACATATACCGCGACAGTCGTTGCGCAGAGCGCCGGTGGTACCTCAACGCGCACTTGGACCTTTACCGTTGAATTGGATAAAACGCCGCCGGAACTTGTGACGTTCTCTCCGCTGGGAGTGATTCGTACTGCCAGGCCGGTTGCCTCTGCGACGGTGAGTGATGCCTCCGGGATTAACACTGATACACTCACGATTATCATCGCCGGTGTTACAGGAACACAGGGGTCGGGAAGACGCTCTAGTCCCACCTCTACGACTGTCACATTCACGCCGCTGATTGATGTGACGCCTGGCCCGTACACCGTTCGCGTGACCGTGGAAGATGTTCATGGAAATCGTACGGAGGCGGAATGGCGGTTTACGGTTGAACTGGATACCACGCCGCCAGCAATTACGACAACTTCCCCTCATGGGATTGTTCGGATTGACAAACCGTCCATCTCTGTGTCAGCAAGCGATGATCTCTCCGGAGTGGATACGTTCGAGATTACGCCAAGAAATAGCAGGGGACAAGCAATCAACGGTGTAACCCAAGCAACGAGTGATTCCACCTCAGCCACTTTCACACCGACGGAGGCACTCGAGGGTGGCACATATACAGTTGATGTGAAAGTGACGGACAAGAGTGGAAATACAGCCTCCAGCAAATGGAGTTTCACTGTGGAGTTCGATACGGTCGCCCCAAGCGTCACCAATCTGAGCCCGCAAGGAGCGGCTCGCGTCCTTGACCGTCGTCCGACCATTTCCGCAATTTACACCGATAATCAGACCGGCGTTGATGAAGCGTCGATTAAACTCTCCCTCGATGGGGTTGATATTACTGGCAACGCGGAGATTTCTGCAAACCAGGCTGTTTACACCCCGCCCGGTGACCTTGAATTTGGACCGCACACGGTGAAGCTCGAAGTTGCCGACTTAGCGCCGAAGGTAAACAGGGCAATTCAGGAATGGACCTTTATTGTCGAACTTGACAGATTTATCATGGTCAATCCACGGAATTTCCCGAACCCATTTACCGATTCAACCAACATTGCCTTCACGCTCTCACGGCCAGCAAGAGTAACTATCGAAATCTATGATATTACCTCTCGGCTTGTGAGGCAATTCCCAGAGGATGTGATAGAGGCCGGGCCGGTCAGAATCGAATGGGATGGCACAACAGGAGACGGTGAGAAACTGGCGCGGGGTGTCTACTTCTGCCAGATAATCGCCCATAGTGATTTCGAACCAGCCGCTGCTGTCTTGAAGATGGCGATAATGCGCGACGAGTAAAACGAAATGTAGCGTGCACGGCGGTGCCTCCTGACTGAGAGTTACGGTTGGGAGGTACCATCGCGCACGATGCGTTGCGCCTTACATTCTGCTTTTACATGGAGGAGGATACAATGTTTCGGACCAAGCAAAAATTGCTGTTTAGCTCACTCGGACTGCTCGCTTTTCTATTCTCTTGGGTACCGGTCTGCTTCGCAGAAATCAACGCGGCGCCGTATCTAGGTTTTGGCACTGGGGCTCGATCGATCGGCTTGGCGGGTGCATTTACGGCGATCGCCGATGATGCAACATCAACCGCCTGGAATCCTGCAGGCTTGCCATCAGTTGAGGATTTGGCCTTTCACATTTCTACCGCAAAGCTATCTCTCGATAGGAAATCCAGTTTTCTTGCCGTTGTCAAGAACTTCGATAACAAGCACGCAGTCGGATTTTCATGGACAAACACTGGCGTCGATGGCATACCGTTTCGTGATGCCCAGGATAATTTGGGGGATGCGTTTGATTTTGCGTCAAATGCGTTTGCACTGTCTTATGGGGTTTCGCTAGGGGATTTTAACATCGGCGGTAGTGCCCGTCTACTCACCGACAGTTTTGATCTCGAGGATACCGATGGTTCAAGCAAAACCGGTTTCGGTGGTATCGATCTTGGTGTTTTAGGGTATGCCGAGTCCAAAACTATCAGTTACGGAGCTGTGCTAAGAAATCTGGGTGGTTCCATTGGGGGCAGCGATCTGCCGGTCGTCCTAGATATCGGGTTTGCGTTTAAGCTGCTCCGGAAGAATACCGTTACCTTTTCTACAGATCTTGAACATCAGTTTGTAGATTTGGAAGAAAGCACAACGAGTGTGCGTATCGGGGCCGAGTACTGGATCGCGAAGACGTTTGCCATTCGCGGTGGGGCAAGAGCCACCCGGGATCGACGGAGCCTGTTCGCCGGATTTGGCGTCAATGTCGGCGGTCTTCAGCTTGATTATGCCTTAAAACCGAGCGATAGTAGTGTCCATAAACTTGACGATGACGATACCCATTTTGTATCATTATCTTATAGATATTAGTTATCTATTGTCTCAAGTGAATACCTTAGTGGTGATCGCGTTGAAATTGGCGTCTCACTAAATATTCAACATTCAATAATTGATTATACGAAGGAGAATGTCCCATGAAGACGATGAAATCCACCGCTCGCTTGTCACTCATTGTTTATATCTGCACGTTTCTGACTGGGGCTCCATTTGTTCTATCCGCCTCTGCCAAAATTACCCCGAAGGATGTCAATGGGGGAACGCAGTTAATCACAATCAAAAAAGGCGATACACTCTGGGCGCTCGCCAAAAAGTATCTAAACGATCCGTTCAAGTGGAACGAACTTCGGGAATATAATGAATTTACCAATCCCGATATGATCTATCCCCAAGAAGAGTTGCGAATCCCAGCCGCTGTGGCAAGAAGGGTACTGGACACTGAAATTTTTGAGGCTGCCGTAACCAAAGCCGAGATTGAAGAACTGAAGGCACAAGTGGAGTCGGCGAGCAAAGGGGTAACAGCTTCAGCGGAGACACTGAAAAGTCTCAAGACTGAAATTGAGGAACTTCGCAATCAGAACCAAGAACTGCATGAGAGTCTGAAATCGTTGAGTACGGAGGTTCAAGATGCCGCAAAATCCGATACGCAAGCGATTGAACAACTCGACGCCTCCTTGAATGCGAAGCGGCAAGCGACCCAAAAGGAGATTGCGGCAATTGGCAGTCAGATTGCCACCTTGGAAAAGAACCTCGATGAGAAAACCGCTGACTTGGGCAGATATCAGATGGGTGTTGATGCGCTGAACGCTAGCATTCAGTCGCTTGCAGCCGGGCTTGAACAAAACCAGAAGGCTATGGCTGAACTTAAGGAAAAAATCAGAGAAGCTGAAGGCCCGACGGAAGAACCCACCAAGAGTAAACGCGCATTCGCGATTGTCGCCGCGATGGCTGGTGGCGTTGCATGGCTCGTTGTCAACGCCATAGGCAGCTCGGACTAACCTTTTCGAAAAGATGTCCTCTTCTATTCAGGCAGGGGAAGTGCTTGAAGGGATTTCCTGTTGTAAGAATCTTTAAGCGCACCCCTGCCTTTTTCATGTTTGGGCAGCACGTCTATATAAATCAGGGGCGTACGGTAGAGTAGGGCAGAGCTGGCACGGGCGTGGGTACATGGATTATTCGGAGAGATTTCAATACACAATCGATCGGTTCATCGAACTCTACGGAGATCGAACCGAGGGCCTCGGAAATGAAATCCGTGCGGGGTTCGCATGGTTACAAGAAATTAGGTTTGTTCTCATAGCCATGAACGAAGGAGTTGTGCAGCATCCGTCAAGTTGGCGGCGTCTATCTCGGCTACTTGGCCTAGCTCAACACTTCAGACGTCCTGTCCTGTTATGGAACCTTTCGTTGCAGGCGGCGCCGGCGGATTCGAGCCCCACTTTGCTGGACAGGAGTACCGCCCAAAATAGCCAATTGCGATTGATGAAACTGCCGCTACCTATCATCTCTGTGTTTGATGGGGAAGTCCAGAGACTACTTGCATCGGATCTTGCGGCGGTTGATGCTGCGGTGCTTATACAAAATCAGTCTGAGCCGCAGCATCTGTCCGCTTCGATGAATAAAAGCCTACCGATATTGGTAAGAATAACAGATAATGTCCTTGACCTCAAGTCACACATTTTAGCGTTGCTGGATCAGATTTCAACAGTTCCGCCCGAAACGTTGGTCCACGGTCGGATTGGTCGAGTTCGTAGACTGGTGGGGTAGGTCATTGATCTCTGGCGCCATCTATGCTAAATTTCTCTACGGGGCTAGCCGTTCGACTTTGAGGTTGGAGATTTAACAAACTGTCTTATTGCAACAGACACACAACGGATCTTGGTCATGTTTGAAGCAAAATTCAGAGCCAAAATCAGTGCAGTGCTTTTACCCATCGCGCAGGGGCTTGCTTCGGTCGGCATCACTGCGAATATGATTACTCTGCTCGGTCTGTTAGTTAATCTAGTCGCAGCCTTCTACCTGGCAACGAATCGGCTCGTACCGGCGGGACTCTTAATTCTGTTGGCTGCGAGTTTCGACATGATGGATGGGGCAGTTGCGCGTGCAAGAATGACGACCAACTCGTCGGGCGCCTTATTGGATTCTGTAATCGATCGGTATTCTGAGGCGTTTGTATTTCTCGGTGCGCTCATCTATTTTTATCGCTTATCGAATTTCTCCGGGGTCATACTGGTTTTTGCAGCGATGATTGGATCGATACTTGTCAGCTACGTCCGTGCGAGGGCGGAAGGCCTCCAGATTGAGTGTAAGGTTGGGCTCATGCAGCGCCCTGAGCGGATTATTTTATTAGCATTAGGGGTTCTCGTTCAAGGTTTGATTCCCGCTAAATTTGCTGCTCTGCAATCGAGTGCACTGATTCTCCTGAGTGTTTTTGCCATTCTCGCCGTTACTTCCCATATCACCGCCGTCCACCGGCTTATCTTTTCTTGTCGCCAACTCAGTAATCGCTGAAACCTTCCTGTGCACTCCATTCCGCCTCGACAAAGCGCCCCGGCACCGAATTACTCTGTCGGCTCCTCCTTCAACTTGTATAACAGCCCGCGACGGCTGATACCCAATAATTCCGCAGCTTTTGTCCTGTTGCCTTCCGTTAGTTCTAACGCACGATTAATTAACTGGCTCTCCGTCTGCTCAAGCACTTCGTTAAGGAGGCCCTTAAGATCGAATTGGTTTTCCGGGATGATTACATGGACCTTCGCGTCAGAGAAATGGACTTTATCCGGTAGGTCTTCAGGTTGGATAATCTCACTATCACACATGACAACCGCTTGTTCAATGGCGTTCTGCAGTTCCCGGATATTACCCGGCCAACTATAATTCATAAGTGCTTCCATTGCGTCAGGAGCAATCATGCGGATGGAACGGTTGTGCGTTTCAGTGAACTTCGCAAGGAAATGTTTGGCAAGCAACGGAATGTCTTCCCGCCGATGCCGCAAACGCGGTAGGTGGATGGAAACGACATTCAAGCGATAGTAAAAATCCTCCCGAAATTCGCCTTGTTCAACGGCCTTCTCAAGATCTCGGTTCGTCGCAGCAATGATACGCAAATCCACCTCAATCGGTTGATTATCTCCAACACGCCGGATTTCTCCTTCCTGAATTGCCCGAAGCAGCTTAACCTGCAGAGCGGGGGGCAATTCACCAATCTCGTCAAGAAATAGCGTACTTCCAGATGCCTCCTCGAACAATCCCTTCTTGACTCCCGTTGCCCCTGTGAACGCTCCTTTCGCATGACCAAAAAGCTCACTCTCCAGCAGTTCCGCAGGGATTGAACTACAATTAATCGTGATCATTGGGCTCTCACGTCGCGGGCTATTGTAGTGGATAGCGCGTGCGATTAACTCTTTGCCGGTGCCACTCTCACCGGTGATCAATACGGTACTTTCCGTATCGATCACCTTGCGGAGACGACTGAAAACGGCTTTAATGGGCGGACTCACGCCGATGATATTGTCAAAGGAATATTCCTGATTCAACTGACGTTTGAAATGTTTGTTCTCCTCAATCAACCGCTTCTGCTGAATTGCCTTCTTGACGAGAATTAATACCTCTTCAGTGTTATACATCTTTGTGATATAAGAATACGCTCCCTGCTGCATTGCAGTGACTGCGTTTTCAATCGTCCCATACGCTGTAATTATGATGAAAGGCGTATCCGGCTGAATCTGCTTGAGGACATGCAGTACCTCCATACCATCAATGCGAGGCATGCGCAGATCGCAAAGCACCAGATCATAGATCGACGTACTTAACATCTCTATGGCTTCGGCGCCGTCCTCAACGGATTCAACGGCGTATCCCGCCCGTTCTAGAATAATTGTGAGCGTTTTGCGTACATGAAACTCATCGTCAACAACAAGGATCTTGTGAAGAGTCGCTTTCATCTTCCTCACCTTCTGTCGTCTGAGCCGTCGGTAGAGCCTTTAAGTTTCTGAGATTGGGGTATTCAATCGACCAAATCGATTGATCCGCCGGTTCAATTTCAACACTCAGTGCAACCGGATCTAGCGCCTCTGGGGATTTGGGGAGTAACACGGTGAATGTACTGCCACGTCCTTCCTCGCTTTGCACTTCGATAACCCCGCCATACTTTTCGATCAACCTAGCAGACATTGCAAGCCCCAGCCCTGTACCTTCACCTTCAGGCTTTGTCGTGAAAAAGGGATCAAAGATCCGATCCAGATCCGTTGATTTGATGCCGGTACCGGTATCTGCAACGCTGATGCAGACGAATTGTGAATCAGTATCGGATTGTATGGTCAATTCCCCGCCGTGAGGCATTGCATCGGCGGCATTCAAAAAGAGGTTAATCAATACCTGACTGAGTTGATCGGCATCGATTTTTACCTGCGGCGATGTGGTATCGAGAACTTTTGCAACCGCAATCGTCTTGAACTTCTTTTGTGCTGAAACGAGTTTGAGGGCCCGATCGATGACATCGTTGACTTTTACCCATTCGATTGCATCTGCGGTCGGACGGGAAAAATTGAGGAGATGATTGATCAGTTGGCCGATTCGCCTTGATTCGCTCTCAATGGCGCGCAGGTATTCAATCCGTTCTGATTCACTTTCACCCCGCATTAACAGGATTTGTGCATAAGCTGAGATGGATCCGAGTGGATTGCCCACTTCATGAGCAATACCCGACGCCAAACGTCCGATCGATGCCAGTTTATCGGCGTGGCGGAGTTGCCGTTCAAGCGATTTCCGTTCAGTAACGTCGTGCCAAATCTGTTGAATTACTTCCATTTTTCCGTATCCAATGACACTGGCACAAACCTCAATATCAAGTCGTGCATCGTCTTGACGTACAAGAGTCAGATCTTCACGCACGGCTCCCGGCGTTGCTTTGGTACGCTCAAAAAGTGCCTGTATCCGCTCGACATCGCCATGCGGGTATAGTTCCCATATTTTGAGTTGGCACAGTTGGGCATGAGTGTAGCCGGTTAATTCAGTCGCTTTGGCATTGGCGTCAAGAATCCGGCCATTTTCAAGTTCTAATAAGAGAATCGCATCACTTGCTTGATCGATAGCCTGCCGGTATTTTTCCTCGGATTCGGCGTGGAGATGCAACAGTTGGTTGAGGTCTTGATTGGCAAGATCTAGTTGGTGATTCCGATCTATCAGGCGGTCCTGTAGGTTACCGATGGAATATCCTGACAGCATTAATACAGCAATTGTGCCGAAACTCATGTAAAGATAGAAGTAGAGGTTCGCTGCAATCTCAGTCTTTATAAAATGCGAAGGCTCAAGGGGAACATCAGCCGTGAAATAACGCACAAGAATCGATCCAACTGCAGCCGCCATGCCGAATATTGTCCCGAGCATTGGATAAAGTGTTCGCTTTTTCATGGCATCAGTTCCTTCATTTACGTTATTGGGTAAAGCACAAGGAATTCACGTCGATGATTTTCTGACTCCTAATTTCCTCATTTTCTTTGAGCTAACAGCTTGCGAATGATACGGGTGACCGCGGCAACTTGAAACGGTTTCTGGACAACGTAGACTGCGCCGGCATGCTCTCGATCCCGAAGTAAGTCATTCCAATACGCACTCATCAATATAAAGGACAGTTCCGGTTTTTCGTGTTGAATCGCGCGTATCAATTCCAATCCATTCATGTAAGGCATACGAAAATCAGTAACAACCAAATCAATCTCTTGCGTCCGAATTTTTTCCAAAGCCTCTACCCCATTTTCCGCAAATATGAGCTCATACTCACTGCCAAGGATGATGCCCATAATCTTGCGTATGTGGTATTGGTCATCTGCAACTAAAATTCTGGGGCGTTGTACCATGCTTTTCCTCACTTTCGTTCTGTGTTTCAGATTGGAGCAAACCGTATGCCATACAATGGGAATCGTAATCATGCAGCTTGACACCCACAACTGTGAAACCACTTTCACACCCCAAGTGGTATTCGAATTTGAGCGCCCATGCGGAAGACAAGCAGGGCATAGCTTGATTGGTGTGAAAGCATCTTCACAGCATTGGGAAATTGAGTGCGCATCTGCAAACGCGCTTCAATCTTTGCTGAATCTCCTTTTCACTGTGTTCTTGGCAGCGAAACCCGAAACAGACTCGCAGACCGACAAAACCGGCAGGAACCTTCAAATCCATGGAAATTTGCGGATTTCTGTATCAACGACTCAAGTATAGTGAAATTGTTTCCGATAACTCTATTAATGTCGGAACGATTTCCCATCGCCAGCCGTTATTTTACAATATACCTTATAGTAAAAATCCACCTCTAGTACATGTCGGCAGAAATTCGTTATCAGTTGTAGGAGTCGAATCCTGTAGCCTGCCCTTGAGCCCTTCGGCTTCGCTCAGAGCCTGCCCTGCCTGTCGCGCCTGTGCCG
>JAPUIP010000148.1 GCA_027296925.1 Candidatus Poribacteria bacterium
ATCTTTTCACAGCAACATCACGAGCGTGATAGAATGGCGGTGAGGTATCTTGCTTATACGAGGTCTCATGTTCCTCGTCGATCACGATGAGACCGAGGTTAGCAATCGGCGCAAAAATAGCGGATCGCGGTCCAACAACAATGTCCGCGTCTCCGCCTTTGATGCGTTGCCATTGGTCATATCGCTCTCCTTCGGCAAGACTGCTGTGTAGCACGGCAACCCGTCCGCCGAAGCGACCCACGAACCGGGCTACCGTCTGCGGCGTCAGGGAAATCTCTGGAACGAGAACGATGATTCCTTTATCCCGCTCCAGGACAGAAGCCATCGCTTGCATGTAAACTTCCGTCTTGCCACTTCCGGTGACGCCGTGCAGCAGGAAGAGCTCTCGCTTATCGCGATCCATTGCCTCCTGGATTGCCTGCAGGGCGGTCTCCTGGTCATCATTAAGAGTCAGCGGCTGCGTGGCGGGAACCGCCTCCAAGCTCAAGGGATTCCGAACAATCTGCACCGACGCGATGCGAATCAACTCTTTCCGCTCAAGGGCTCGCAGTGTCCGCATATCCGTGTTGGCGCGTTGGGCGAGTTCCGTGGCCGCAATCGGCAACGTGCTCGATTCATCAATCAGGAAGCGCAAAACCTCCGCCTGCTTGGGCGCTCGCTCCGCGACTGTGGAAATCTCACTTTCAATGTCAGCGGCCGGTCCGGTTAACGAAACGAAAAACGCCTCCTTCGGCTTCTCCCTCACCCGTTGTAAGTCCAATGTGATTTCCACCAGCCCCTTTTCCTGCAAGGCATGGAGGACAGGCCGTAGTCTGGTCTGCCCGACACCGATGCGTCGCGCAATCTGATTGGGAGATAGCGCTTGATCGCCTCTCAGTATCGACAAGATCTGCGCCTGGCGTGGCATCCGCTTTTTCATCACCTCGATCTGTTCGTCCGTAGCGAGGGAACGGATAATCCGCTTTTGCCGACTTCTCACCGCTGCGGGGGCAGCACACTTCAATGCCTCTCCCCATGACGATAAGTAATACGTCGAAACCCATTTCGTCAAAGCGAGCAGTTGGTCGGAAAACGTTGGACTGTCATCGAGGCAGTCGGTGAGGTTTTTGATTACGATGGAGTCGTCAGGGAGGTCCGGTTCGTCCAGCAGTTCAACGATCACCCCTTCCCGCGTGCTTCCTCCCAACGGCGCGAGGACCCGAGAACCCGGCTGTGCCGTGGATCGGAGGCGATTCGGAATGGTGTAAGAGAAGGCGAGATCTTGAGGGAGTGAAAAAACGACGCGAGCGTATTTCATGGAAACTGTCTAAGACGAAATCTGTATTGGTCAAAGACATGTTGAAGTTGCAAGAAAGGCACTAACACTGGAAAGTTCATTCTCATTCTTCCTCTGCGATTATCAGCGTCCTTTGCGCCTCTGCGTTGAAACTCTCTTTGAGATGTTATTGACCACTACACAGTTTCGTCAATTCCTAATTCAACCATGATTTTCTTCATATCTTCCCAAACATCCCGTTTCGCATGCGGGTTCCGAAGGAGGTAGGCGGGATGGTAGGTTGGCATGATTTTGGTACCATGGTAGTCGTGGAATCGCCCACGCAACATCGAAATCCTTTGATCGGTGCGGAGCAGGGTTTGGACGGCAAAGCCGCCGAGCGCACAAATGACTTTGGGCTTGATCAGTTCAATTTGTCTCAGGAGGAAGGGTTCACAGCTTTCGATCTCAATGGGTTTTGGGTTGCGATTTCCAGGCGGGCGACACTTAATGACGTTTGCGATGTATACATCATCACGTGTCAGTTTCATCGCTTCAATAATCTTTGTGAGCAGTTGACCGGCACGTCCGACGAACGGTTCGCCCTGCTGGTCTTCATCTGCGCCGGGAGCTTCCCCAACGAACACGAGTTCTGCATTCTCGTTTCCGGTTCCGAAAACGACGGTATGTCGTCCTTGATGCAATTCGCATCGCTCACACCCCATCGCTTCGTGACGCAACTGCGCCATATCAAAATCCGAAAATGGGGGTTTTTCTTCCGGCTCCAATAACTCCGTAAAGCCAAGCTGCATTTGTTCTTCCACGTATTCCCTCACTATTGCGACAATTTGTAAGTATTCTTGAGCAATTTCATTTGGGTCTGACATGGTGGATGGTAGGGATACAGCCGCGCTGATGTATCCTTGTTTCTGACTTGATGCGCTAATCGGTTAACCGTTCTTTGAGCTGCTGAATTCGATCCACGGGGGTCGGATCTTGTTCGTACAGGATTGCGAGGTAGAAGCTCGTCCAGTCACCAATGGCGATTAATGAGAAGAGGCGTGCCAACAAAGATCCGCCTTGCGAATGCACTTCCGTGATACCGGCCGTATGTTGGCGAATCAGATCGGCTGTAATATCCATTCGCCGTTGCGTCTGAGGCGGCGCAATCGCATCCCGGAGTTGAATGACATGACACTGTTGCGTTAAAGCCGGCGGATGTTTCCACCCCTCGATCTCATTATGATTCATCTCTGGAAACACATTGGAATAGGCGAGCGATTTGCTGTTCTCACAGATCTGCCCTTTCCATCGCATCGTAACAGCTTCCAGCTCTTGCGGCGCATAAAGGATGGGCAACTTCCCATACAAGTGTTGCGCGAGCTGCTTCGGTAGACTATCTGGCACATCTGGGTGGAAATCCGCCGCCAGTTTTGTTAGCAGGTCGATCGTTTCATCCAGATCGCCATTCAGATCCAGATTCGGTGCAAATCCTATCCGAGTGAGAATCGATAAGGTCGGTATAAACAGATAGCCAAGCGAGGCTCTGGGCTGTTGACCCGGCGGAATCACAACACAAGGAATATGACGCGCATCCGCGAACTCCTTTAGCTTTCCACCACTGGTAACTGCAAGCATCCGCGCTCCTTTTGCATAAGCCGTTTTAACCGATTGTAAGGTCTCCTCCGTGTTGCCAGAGTAGCTGACAGCGATGAAGAGCGTCTGAGATGTAACGAACGCGGGAAGGGAGTAGTTTCGGTGGACAGCAATCGGAATCGGCGATTGACCATTAAGCACCGCTTTGACAAGATCTCCGCCAATTGCAGAGCCACCCATCCCGGCGATGAGGATGTTATTGGGAGTGCTCTTATCTCGCCACCTCAATTGGAACTTTTCGACAATTTCGCGGGCATGCCGACACTGCCCCGAAAAGCCACTTAACAACTGCAGCATGTCCTGGGCGTCATATCGTTTGACTTGATCGAGATCCAAAATCATTAGTTAGACGAAAAAGCGGAGAATGTCATTTCCGGTAATATATAGGAATAGACCAATGAGCAGTACAATACTGACCTGTTGAATGATGACCTGCTTGCGGACGCTCAGCGGTTTCCCTCGAAATTTTTCAAGGGTAAAGAATAAGATCTGACCGCCATCGGCGATTGGAATGGGGAGTAGATTGACAATCCCAAGGTTGACACTGATAAAGCCGACAAAAATGAGCAATTTGCCGAACCCGACTTGAGCAATCCGCGCTGTAATGTAAACAATGCCGATTGGCCCACTGAGGTACCTCGGAGAAATATCCCGCTTTATCAGATCGACCAGCGTCGAAAAGACCTGCGAAACGGTTGTCCAACTCTTCTCGAACCCCTTCCCCCACGCCGTAATGATATTATATTTTTC
>JAPUIP010000149.1 GCA_027296925.1 Candidatus Poribacteria bacterium
TCTTCGCGATGAAGGGTTGACCGAGGAGGGAGTATCTTGTACCTCGCGGCGATCTGGGTGCGTCTAAAGCCCCAGGCAAAGAACCGTTCTGTTAAAGCCGGATCGCTAGATTCAACGATATCACTGTCAATACGGCTATGCCCAAGCGTTAACGTTAGCCGCTTGATGAGGTCCAAATAGAGATAAACATAAAAGCCTTCGTGTTGAACATCACCGTCTTCATTGCTTGGGTCATTGCTTGGGTCATCCAGATCAATCTGTGGCTTAAACAGAAAGTCGTACTTTTCCGTTTTCTCGTTCGCTCTGTTCGGATGGGCGCCCGTCCGATTATCGATGTCCATGAGCAGATATTCAGCGCGGATTCTGAATGGGCCGATGTTCGGATTGTTCGATGGGTCCAGGCGAATCTTGGCAAATGGGTGAAACGACGAAAAACTTCCATCATTGATACCGTCCTCCACGCCTTTTTCCCCGGTTTGACCCGAAGCCCCTAGGGTGAAACGATTGCGGAGGCCGTGGCTAAACGCAAGACGTCCTGTAAAAACAAGGTTATCATTGGCAAGCGCAAAGGGAAGATTTCGTGTGGCGTCCCCAGGAAAGACGTTAAAGCGGCCGTTTGCATCATGTGTAAGCCCCAGTCCAAATTCCAAATCGTCATCAGATAACAGATTAAGGAATCCTCGAATCTGGATGCCCTGCGGGTAGCCGTAAGAAAAAGCACCGATTGCCGAAGTTGCAACACTAGGCAGGTCAGGCGACTGAAAGATTTCCTGCTCAATCCCCAGAAGGCTCGGCACTTTACCAACACGCAAAAAAGCGTTCAGACTTCCGGGATATGCAAAGTCGATATAGGCTTGCTTGACCCCCACCACCACACGGTTCAGACCGTCCCCAGGATCTACGGCTGTATCCCCGCCAACAATATCATCGTCGGTGCCAAATACTCCGTCGGGGCCGGCGTCGCGTGGAATGTC
Source organism: Candidatus Poribacteria bacterium (assembly GCA_027296925.1). GTDB lineage: Bacteria > Poribacteria > WGA-4E > WGA-4E > PCPOR2b > JAPUIP01. The sequence continues at coordinate 975 of JAPUIP010000149.1, forward strand.
CTGGTCCCGCTGCAGCGACGAATATGCCGGCAATCTGTTCGTTCGCGTGGTAGGATAAATGAAGACGCTCGCTTTGCTAGTGATATACTCGTTGTACGAAATGTTAAAATCGAAGTTGACCTCATTGACAGAAAAGGTACGCGCGTCAAGTTTATTGACCGTGTTCTGCGCGTTGCCTGATTCCGCGTAATGATGATCTGAGTTTTTAGGCTCATCTGCTCGAAAGTTTGGATAGATCCAACCCATATCCACGAATCCAGTGATCTTCACCTTTGACTGGTTTAGGTCGCTGGGAGCTTCTTCTGGTTCCGATAGCGCAGCCAAAAAATCGGTATCATCGCTTGTATCCGCTTCTTCGGCTCGGACAACTGTGGGTGGGACAAACATCAATAGCATGAAATTCATGAAAACGGTAAAGGTCTTATAATTTATACGTTCAGCAAATAGGTTGTAATTCATATCGTCCTCCTGTGTACAACGTGCCGGTACTTCAACTGTTGCCCAGTCATATACAGTATGGCCTTTAGTGTTAGTGAGAAAGCGTAGGCCCAAACCAGTATTCAGTAGATGAGCAAACTCGTAACTTGATAGCCGCATCCCAAGATCGAGCGCTTAACAGTTTTCCGGCTTCTCAATAAAAACAAACATCAACCTAGAGATCGCAATCCACGTTGGTGAGTCCAATACGATGATTACGCAAAATCACTCGCTTGGGTCAACCCTTTGATCTGGAGTATTCCTCATAGTGTTTCCACAGATCAAATGTAAACAGATCTCCAAGATGAATAAGCACTCGGTACTTCAGGGCTAGCACTTCGCAGGAGGGTAGGGTGTAAGGTTCGTCGTAGGCGAAAGAAGTAGAAATGAAACCAAAAGTTTCATCGAGTGCGAAGAATTGGGTTGGGTGACGTAAATTTGAGGGGTGATCAAAAATGGCAACACCTACAGGTTCTTCTCCCAATACCCCGCCGAGTTGACACCATTGGGCGGGTTTACCTTGCGCTTCCAGTTCTCCAATTCGGCTATTTGAGTTGATAATCCGTCGGTACTCCATCTCAGCAGCACGATAGCATAATCCGTGATATGCGGGAGGTGTGCCCATAATCACATCGGTTGATCGCGCCTGAAGTTCAAAGCAGAAATCAATGACATGCATATCGAGATGTGGTTGGTGAACCGTAATGTGACAAACCGCTTCAATCGGTTTCGTCCCGTCCGGAGCAACCCAATCGTTGACGACAACGAATCGAGCGAGATCCGCGCTGACGTTTTTTTCTCGAAATTCACGATGAACGATGCGTCCCCGAACCGCTTCATCGCAGTTGACCTCCGCCCAGTAATTGATGCCATTCACATTGCCCCAGGCAAAGCATAAGCCGCGGTGATGGCGGTGGTCTTCAGGGGAATCGGCGGTTACAATCTGTCTATTGGGGGCATAGACTGGGTGGAAATATGGCTTGTATAAATCCGGTCCGTAGTGATAGGTGAGTATAGGATTGTCTCCGTCTGCAAGCGATAACGTGGATCCGGAAATTTCTGTCAATATAAGTGCCATGAGAGTAGAAAATATCTACACACTGAAGTTTGGGAACATGCGATGTCCAAGTTCTGATATTATACCGCGCGGGTAAATCCGATGCAAGCGAATTACCAGAAACCTTGAGTTAGCTCACCTGTGGCGTGATGAAAGTACCACCCTTTGAAATACAGACAGAGACCGTTATGAAAACCAGAGTTTCATCGCAGTTCCGCCGAGAATCGCTGCGCTTTCCAAGGCGGAGAGCCCTAAATGCTCCTGGAAGATTTCGAGATGCTGTTGGTATGTCACCTTGGGAATCCAGAGAGACGTGGGAAAGTCGCTGCCCCATATACATCTTTCAGGCGAGTAAGCTGCGATGATCTGTCGCGTCATTTCAAACATGTCGCGGCAGGGAAATTCTTCATCAGACCCAGTGACGACGAACGAAAGCTTGGCGTGCAAATTCTCAAATTGCGCGAGATCGAGAACCGTCTTCAGGTTGTCCGACGCCAGAAAATCGGCTGCCTTCAAATTCGCACAGTGATCTAACACAACGGGGACGTCGGGAAAGGCGCGAAGCAGATTCGCCAATGAACGACAGTTAGGCGGATTGAGTAAAGCGCAAATAACCACGCCCAGTCGCTGTGCCGCCTCCCATAAACGGCGATGCTCCGGAAGTACCGTGCTATCTGTGGGCCAGCCCGCGGAGACGCGATTCCCACGAACACCGATACCGCGTGCTTCTTCCATCACATCCACCGACGCATCATCAAAGGGATCTAGATTCAAAACGCCCGTTGTCCATTCGCGGTCTTCCCGGACTGTATCAATCGTCAGCCGGTTATCATGCTGGTAAACCGTGAAGGTTTGAACGATCACGACGCAATCAATGTTGTTGGTTTGGACTTCGTTTTTCAGATCTGCGATGGTTCCCCGGCCGGGCGGCGGTAAGTAGGGTTCAGAGATCTGCGGATACTTTTCGATGTCTTCAGAATAAATATGTGCATGCGTGTCAACGATAGCCACAAACGACCTCCATAATGTAAAATGTAGATAAACGTGTCAACGACCTCGGCTTTCTGTCTCCTCTCTACCAAGGCTGAGCACCTAACCTTTGGACTTCTCTAACTCCTGATACTGCGTTGTTAGTTTTGATACAACGCCCGACCAAACGACTGCCATGATTATCGCTGTCACAGGAAATGCCGTGCCCGGTATTGTCGCGATAAGCCCGATTAAGGCGATAGCAAATCCACCCCCACTTTTGGCAGACCGGTAGCCGAAGGAGTCAATCAACTGCTTCGCTCGGTAGCGAGCGTCAAACGACAAGGGGATATAGAACATCTCTTTGCTTGCGCGGAAGACCGAGTAGTCAAGGCACTTGAAAAGCAGGAATGCCACGGCGCCGGTCCGCAGCGATGGTGCGCCGGCGAGTATACTACAAGCGACAAGATGAATCAGCGGAATCCCCAGATGCACAAGGCGGATGGGAATGAATCGCAGCAACAACGGCGTGGCAATGAATTGCAGGGCAGCGGCGACTAAGGCTAACGTGCCGTAGAAATTACCAAAAAACGCTGACCTTACATCTTTGTCCGGCATTGCGATTTCGACCAAGCCACTGAATCGCAGATCTAATACGGTCGAGACAACTTGCGTGGTGAGGATTAACAAGCCAATGAACACCAGATAACGGGATCGAAAGAACACTCGCAACCCCATGTGTCCGAGTTTTCCCCGCTTCTCTGCATCACTCGCCTGTGGTTCACCTGCAAAAGCGTAAGCTGCTGCTGAACACGCGGCCGCAGGCAGCAAGGAGCCAGCAGCAAAAAGAAGCAACGTCTCAGACCCCAGCCGTGTCGCTAATTGTCCCACGAGGAAGGCGCCTGTGGCTGAACCCAACGACGCCAGGCCGCAAAAAGGGCCATTGATGCGACGCGCCTGTTGGGGCGTCAGTATGCTGTTGACGAGGGACCAATATTGCTCGATGATCAAGACAATATATGCTTCTCGGAAAACGTAGATCAGGACCGTTGCATGCCGGAAGCCTTTCAGAATCAGGACATATCCCCCTCCAATTACCGCTGCTGAAAGTAAGGAGGTAATCAACAGGGCGCGGTTTGCCCCGAACCATGAAAGGAGTCGGCCGTAAGCGTAGAGCATCAAAATCATTGTCGGGAATACAGCGGACATCCCCCAGGGCAGGTTTTTCGCGCCGTAAGCGTCGATGAATAGCGATTTTGAAACGGATCGGATGAACTCGTAGCCGCATAGCAGAAAGCTAGCGGCAGCAGCGATTGCAAGCGCAGCAAAGAGTGTTCGTCTTGAAAAAGTCATTTGAATTACGAATAAAAATTCGACACGCCGAGATTATTGTCCAAGTACATCACGATTTCAACCAATCGATCTGCACACTCTTCACGATAGGTTCTTTCTTGTATGCGATCAATATTGCCAATTGTTAAAATAGGGAGTGAGGTCAACGTATTTTCCTCGCGAATGGTTTGCTCTAATGAGTCTTCATCTTTCATGTTCCGATTGTTGGTAAGCAAAATCATCCAATTTGCTTGAGCAAAATGCCAAACCTCTCGGTCACTGCTATCAATCGATAAACCGACATCCTCAAAAGTTACCAGTTTCAACGGAAATAGCTCAAGCCATTCTGCCGCGACCAGCGTCCTCCATATCAATTTTGCCTGCCCTTCAATATCGTGATCGGCTAAAATCATTATCCTCTTACTTATCGGGTTTAATGCACTTCCGCTGATTGGGCACGTTTATGGACATCGCCGAAGCTGACGTGGGCGAGGCATCCAAAAAGCGGATGTCTCGACAGCCCGGTGCGCGTCAATCGGGGAGAGGTGATACCGCACGCAAATCGAGCCAGCGCGCGGGCATCGTCGATCGGCTCGGCCTGATCATGCCACGCATCAAGCATCCGTTGCCACAGATTCGGATCAATTGCCGCCGGTTCCCTTGGGACAAGCGTTGCGGGCTGATGACCGTTCAGACACCACGAGCAGTGCCCACACGCGCGAGGCAGTTCTTCGCCAAAGTGAGCAGCCAGAGACATCACTTGGCACCCGTTGTGTGCCGCGAGTTCGAGGGCTTGACCGATACGCGCAATCTCGCGGGCTTCACGTTCAAGCGCGTTTTGGAACAGCACATCGATCAGATGCTCGATGCCCTCCGGACGGCGAAGCATGGTGAAACGATTACGCACACCTTCAGCCCTCACTTCCAACAGCGACTTTTCGGCGAGGTAGTCCAACGCCCGCACGATGCGGTCTCTTGGGCAATTGATCGCTGTCGCGGCTTTGTCAAGGTCAATGCTGAACCAAATTCTGGCCTTTTCAGCCTGCCTGAAAACGTCCGCCAGGAATCGGCGACGTTCGCCCTCAAACTGCGAGAGAATTTCGGATGACGAGACCAACGGCTGAAATTGATAGCGGCTATAAAACGGAGTCAGTTCTTGTAGATAATTCTCAAGCTCCAGTTGTACCAACAGGGTCCGCGTCACCAGGTGACGAATGTCATGGCGAGCCGACAGTTCGTGAATGCCGACGTCGAACTCTCCAGAAAAGGAAAAGAGCTCCTCCAATAGTCCCCGGATCGCGTTTCGACCGGGGGTATCTCCGTAGGCGAAGTTCTCAAGAGGGCAGATGTCATTGTGGCAGATAAACATCTCGCAGATCGACGTCCTTCCGTCCCGTCCGGCGCGACCGATCTCTTGCGAAAAATTCTCAAGGCTCTTGGGCAGATTGTAGTGATAGATGTAACGGATGTCCGATTTGTCGATGCCCATGCCGAAAGCGATGGTCGCAACCACGATGCCATCGTTTGACGCCATGAACCAATCCTGCACTTCCGCTCGCTTATCGTCCTTCATCCCGGCGTGATACGCCTGCGCGGGCAAGCCCGCTTTCGCAAGATGGGCCGCCACCTGCTCTGATGTTTTTTGCCGCGTAACGTAGACGATTGTTGGGCCAGCGGGATGATCCTTCAGTCGTTCCAGCAGAGCTTCATCTCGATCGGCAGCAGTGATAGGCGTTGTCAGCACCGTCAGGTTCGGCCGGTAGAAGCCGGTCCGAATCTCACATTCAGGGTCAATACCGAAGCCGCTGCAGATATCCTCAGCCACCTTGGGGGTTGCCGTTGCCGTCAACGCGAACAATCGCTCCGCACGGCACGCCTGCGCGAAGCGAGCTAATTTCAGGTAGTCCGGCCGGAAATTGTGCCCCCACTCCGAAATACAGTGGGCTTCGTCAATGGCGAACATCGACACCCGCGTGTGCAGGATGGCTTGTAAGAAACGTTCGTTGCTGAATCGCTCGGGCGCCACATACAGCAGGCGCAATTCACCACTTCGAAGGGCTGACATCACCGCTCGCGTCTCATCGGCTGACAGTGTTGAATCGAGTCGTTCAGCGGGAACACCGCGGCTTTTCAGGACGTCGATCTGATCTTTCATCAGCGCAATCAACGGCGAAATGACGATGGTTACACCATCAAAGGTGAGCGCGGGCAGTTGGTAACAGAGCGATTTGCCACCGCCGGTTGGAAATATCGCCAGGGCTGAACGTCCCGCAAGCAGATGCGCGATGACCTCAGCTTGCCCCGGCAGGAATTGATCAAAGCCAAACGTCTCAACAAGCAGTTCTCTGGCGCGTTCCATAGGTACGATTCCTCAAATAGCACATGCTTCCCGTTTGTTCCAGAGGCAAAAGCTGCTGCGTGATGCGTACCGATTGCTCAATGACTCCCTTTCGCCTTTGCTGCCCGCATTGCTGCCACTTCCTTTTCACTCCAGATACCGGCGATTTGTGTCCTGCACTTTGGACAGCCGCCATCTTTCACCCGATTTTTCAGTACCCTGAACCCCCATCGTTCGATAAGCAATTCACCACATCCCGGGCAATAGGTGTTCTCATATCGTCCGACGTGACCGGGCAAGTTGCCGGCATACACATAGTGGAGTCCGGCATGATAACCAATTTCTGCGGCGCGGATGAGCGTGGAAACGGATGTGTCATCCGGATCGGTCATCTTGTAGTCTTGATGGAAGGCCGTAACGTGCCAGGGAATATCCGGTGAGATAGAAACGAGGAAGTTGGCGATGTCTTTGAGTTCTGCATCGGAATCGTTAAAGCCCGGAACAATCAACGTGACGATTTCAAGCCAGAAGTGTTTTTCATGCAACAGTTGGATCGTATCCAGGGTATTTTGCAGCACACCGCCTAGCTTGCGATAATTCTTATCGTTGAAGCCCTTCAAGTCAACTTTATACAGATCTACCCAAGGACGAAGGGCATCAATAACTTCAGGTGTTCCATTCCCGTTAGACACGTAAGAGGTGACAAGTCCATATTGTCTGGCAACCTTAAAAATCTCGATCGCCCATTCGCTGGTGATGAGCGGTTCGTTGTAGGTACTCGTGACGATTCCCGCGTTGTGTCGGCGTGCCAACGAGACCATCTCCTCCGGTGTGATGTCCTTCACCGGAGCGCCGGCAACCGGGTCACGGAGTGCTTGTGACGTCACCCAGTTCTGGCAGTAGCTGCAGTGAAAATCACAACCGAGCATCCCAAAGCTCATCGCCAGCGCGCCGGGAAATGCGTGGAAGAACGGCTTCTTCTCGACCGGATCGACCTGTAACCCACCCGCATAGCCCCACGGCACATAGAGCTTCCCACCATCATTAAATCGGACCCGACAGATGCCGTCCCTGCCGGGTGGAATTTTGCAGTTGTGCCCACACGCATAGCAGCGAACCCAATCCTTTTGGGGCAGTTTTTCGTATAGGGTTCCTTCTTGGGTTCGTTCGGTCAGAACCCGTTTGAGCGTGATTACCGATTCGGGTTGTTGTTTCGCCATTGTCTCTCACCCCTGATCTGCTCTCGTTCCCATGCTTGACATGGAAGCGGCTTGGCGATGTCATATCGAAACGCCCTTTTCCTACGATTTGTGTCTTGGTCAACACCAGCGTAGCGTGCGATGCCTGCTCAACCCCCTCTCAGCCAAGGAGTTTATCCCGCCTGTCGCGCCTGTGCCGCCTGTGCCGAGCTTCGAGGTAAGCTTCGAGGTAAGCTTCGAGGAGCTTGCCCCGCCTGTGCCGAGCTTCGAGGTGAACTTTGAGGGGGAGCTTCGAAGGATCCTGTAAGGGCGTTTGACGCCACCAATGGCATGTTCAATCCGTATGCGGATACTGGAAATTAAGCGGTTGTTCTCCTTTTCTTCAGAGGTGAGTTCTCCCCCTTTGGGTTTCTTTTTCGGCTGGATGATCGTCACACCTTCGATTGAAAATCCTTGAAAACCGGTATCCTGATAGAGGAGACTTCCCTCGGGTACAGTATAACCCGCCTCGTCGGCGAGTCGTTTGTCATGTTTCTTGCCGAAAACGGTGTCGGTCAAGAATCGAATTTTACAGTCGGCATCAATGACGACATTGTTTTTGACGGTGTGCTGTTTTTTTTTCCACTATAGTCGGTTTTCTGATTATCAGTGTCAAGTGGACGGTTAATGGGTCGTTCGGTGCCATCATGAAAATAAAGCGATTGATGCTCTGGGTCGAGAGAAAGTTGTTCGACGTTTCGAGCGGGTAACATCTCAAGAGAAGCTAATGCGGCATTAAGTATGGGAGAAAGCCGGTGAATCCACTTGTTAGCGATGGGTTGGTCCATACCAAAGAGTTCCCCCATCACATCTTGGGTGGTCGCCTGTTTGAGGTAAATCAAAATGAATAGTAGCTTGTCTTCTATTGTGGGCAGAGGACTGTTTTTGTAGGGACTGTACTTCCGTTTTTTTCGTGCCTTTCCATCAAGGGTCTGTTTTTCGACCGCCTCAAAAAACTGGATTTGAAAATAGGGGAGTAAGTGGTCGAACTCTTCGAGAGTATACCCTGTCATTGCCAGAAATTTTCTGGGATTTACACGAAGTTCTTGGTAATTTGTCATCGGTCATGGCCCCCTTAAAGAGAGATCATTTAATGGCTTTAAGGTTACCATATGCCAACAATCACTCTCAATTAAATCGTTATAATGTCTATTATATGAAGCAACCCCCGCTGTTGTCAAGGGTGCTTTTGGCATCGAACCCCGATGAGATGGGCGCCCGCATTTTCATCGGTCACGATTCCTGTTTTGCCGTTCCGGGGATGTCCGGGGTTCTTGTGCCCGGGCGATGGAGCAATTGAGGTCGCGAAAAAAAAGACTGCGCATTTGCTCCAGAAACGGATTTTTGGGAGGGGGGAAGGGTGAGATACTTATTCGCTGATTTGGGCGCGTTACAGCGGCAAGACGAGAAGCGGTGTTTTTTCGTTGCCGAAATTGTCGGATGCTGGTATGATAGCGACACATCACACCAACTGACCGAAAGAGGGAATCGATGACCACACGCGCATTAGAAGATTGGGAAACGGATGTGTGTGCTTCAGCGGCATCGTTTCCCACGCCGCGACAGGCACTAAAAATTCACACCCGTTGACTGAATAAGGAACGCACCTGATGAGAATGACTCCTGAGACCATTTTGAGAAAGGTCTGCCGGACAATAGACATTCTGATTGATGCCGGGGCAAAATACGAAGGGCTGTTCCCGTCGTTACTCGATTTAGAGACTCACGACATGTTGGTCGAGATTCCACCTGCAATCGACGGACAACGCGACGGCGATCGGTCGCATCTAGGCAGCAATCTCATTCATGACGAGGCGGCGATTCTGACCATGTACGCCTTGGGCCGCGTATTGGAACAGTCGGCTTATACTCAGGCCGCTGACCAGTATCTTCGTCGTTTTGCGACGCATTGCACCAACACCGAAACGGGGCTTTACCCATGGGGCGAGCACGCGTTCTGGCATCTGACTGAAGACCGTGTCGGGAATAGTTATGTCGATGTCGCCGACCCAAACCGATGGAGCGAAGCGGTTGGACGTTGCTACTTGAAGTCCGCTTTTCCCGAAGGTGTGGCCGTGCCCGCGATGGATGCCGGACTGGGGCTCGGACTTTTCGCCGATTTGTTCGTCATGACCCGAGAAACGAGATGGTTGGATGGCGGCATCCAACTGGCAGAGAGACTCATCGATATTTACTTTGACCACGAGTTGCCACGTGGGGCTGTGGGAATCGACTGGTACGAATCCCAGATGGGACCGAGTTTTCTTTTACATGGTTTGGCCCGGATTGCCCTCCTTGCCCAAATGGGAGAAGCGTGTTCGCTTGATGCCGACTATACCGCTCGATAACGATGCACACAGGCTGAATCTCCGCCTTGAACCGGTCCAATGAGCGGATTGTGGATTGGCGAAAGCGGTAGCCGAGTCGGTGGTGCCATCCGCAAACCCCATTGGGGACATGGGGGACAACAGCAACCCGTTGATTACGCTGTCTACGGCCCATTGCAGATTTGAGCGTCATCAGATGAAGAGACTGTTCTGGATAACCATTGGAGTTACGATTACGACCTGGCTGCTCGGATGTGGTAACGATGGCAATGATGACGCCAATGAGGGTCAACTGCCGACCGGAAGAAACTACAAGCAGGGGATGCGTGATTTTGTCCGAGGCATGAGTGCCTATGCAAAGGGCATCAACCCTGACTTTATCGTCATTCCTCAGAACGGGCATCAACTGATAACAGACAATGGAAGAGAAACCGGTTCACCGGCGTTGACATATCTTCATGCCATTGATGGTGTCGGAAGAGAAGATCTGTTCTACGGATATGATGATGATAATATCGCAACGCCCATCTCTGCACGGAATCACATGATTGCTTTTCTGGAGATTGCTTCGCGTCACGGTGTCGAGGTGCTGGTGACGGACTATTGTTGGACGGAAACATTCATGGCGGATTCCTACCGACAGAATGCCGCTAGAGGGTACATCTCCTTTGCCGCCGATGAGAGAGAACTGTTGCACATCCCCAGGTATCCAACAACCCCTTACAACGTGAATCTATCCAATATCACTTCATTGCCCGAAGCACAGAACTTTTTGTATCTGCTGAACCTCGACAATTACCGCCAAAAAACGGCTTTTATCCGCGCCATCGAACGCACCAACTATGATCTGGTTATAACCGATCTCTTTTATGAGGACACGGAGCAACTCACGTCGAGTGATATTGCAGCCTTAAAGGTCAAAGCCAATGGCCGAACGCGCTTAGTTATCGCGTACATGAGTATTGGTGAAGCGGAAGACTACAGATATTATTGGCAAACCCAATGGGAAGCAAATCCACCGTCATGGTTGTCAGAGGAAAATCCGGATTGGCCCGGAAACTATAAGGTCCGCTACTGGGATGAGGATTGGCAGGGCATGATCTACGGAAGCGGCAATTCCTACCTGAAGAAGATCCTCGATGCCGGATTTGATGGTGTGTATCTCGATATCATTGATGCATTTGAATTCTTTGAAAGTCAAGTCGAGCAAGGAGAGTGATGGACGGTGGTCATTTGTCACAGTGATGTTTGACAGCATTGAAAATCTTATCGTTCCCCGAATCGATGGGCTTCCAATGCCTGATGTCATATGGGACGCGGTCGAACGTGAGATAACCGTTGTTGTGAAGCCATTTCGCTAGCGATCCACGCACCGCAGGTGTTCCCATGGACTCCAGGCAGAGTCGGGCAAAGTCACTATGGAGGCGATGAGGCATCTGTTCGACATTGAAGTGATTTAACCGCCACCCGTCGTACGCTTGCAGAGATTCGGGAAGGTGCTCTGACCGGGAGTGGGGAGCGACTGCATTTGTCGCACACATCGAATCATTGAACTGCAGTTTGATACCGTTGACCAATTCGGTCGACACTCTCCATCCCATTACTGGGCAGTGCTATAGGGCGAGCACGGCTACGTGCGAAAGAGCCGCCTCCACCATGAGGCACGTTGGCGCATGTCTTCGAGTTGCTTGATTGCTTCCAATTGATCGGTCAATTGTGCCGTCGTTTTTGACTGGAGAGCGAGGAGTTGATGAAGTTCGGAGATCTGTTTGTCCTTCTCTTGTAGTTGCCTGTCCTTCTCATGAAGCTGACCTTCAAGCCGTTCAGCCCTGCGTAAAACCGACGTAAAACCACCGTCGCTCAATTTATCGCAGTGTGTAGCAGGTCGAAGGGGTCAAAGCATTTGACAAAATCTCCCGTTTTGGCTTTTGGTGCAATCTTCGGATAAAAGGCGGCATGCAATATCATCTCGGCCTGCTCAAAGGCGTTCTTTTGACGGAAGTCCCTCAAGAACTGGAAAAAGCCGACGTCGCCGGGCAAGTTGTGCTTCGAAATCCCCCGAAAGCCGAGAAGAAACGGTTTCGACACTTCCGGACGATTTTGATGGCACAAGCTATTGTGCGGATGTGCACGTTTCCCCTTCGGGGCGGTTTATCTACGGCTCCAATCGTGGTCACGACAGTATTGTGATTTTTGAAATCGA
>JAPUIP010000015.1 GCA_027296925.1 Candidatus Poribacteria bacterium
GTATTTATGGGGACATCATCGTCAGTAAATGCCGGCGCTGCTGCGCGCCCCACCGGCTCATGTCCCCATCTGTCTCTTTTTTCGCTTGTACTGCTCGACCCAGATCATCAGAATGGAGATATCTGCGGGCGAAACCCCCGGGATACGCGACGCTTGACCGATAGAGATTGGACGAATCTCCGCAAGTTTTTCACGCGCCTCTGTTTTTAAGCCACCAATCGACTCGTAATCAAAATCATCTGGAACACGAACATGCTCCATTTTTTTGAACTGATCGATCTGCACGGCTTGGCGGCGAATGTACCCCTCGTATTTGATCTGGATCTCGACCTGTTCCTCTACGGCTTTGGGCAGAGATCGCTGATTTGGCGCGATTTTCTGAATCTGTTCATAGTGAATTTCAGGGCGTTTGAGCAGGTCTGCTAATGATGTTGGCTTACTGATTTCGTCAATGCCGGACGCTTTCAAGCGATCTTGCGTGCCGGGCGATGGTTTCAGGGATGTTTGATTTAAACGTTGCAATTCTTCTTGAACGCGCTTTCGTTTGATCTGGAAGCGATCGTAGGCGTCCTCATCAACTAAACCGATTTGACGACCTATTTCCGTCAATCGCAGATCCGCGTTGTCCTCGCGCAGCTCTAAGCGATATTCCGCGCGAGATGTGAACATGCGATACGGTTCACGAATATCCTTCGTGATGAGGTCATCAATGAGGACACCAATGTATGCTTGAGAACGATCCAGAATCAAGGATTCTTCACCGCGCACCTTCAAGGCGGCGTTGATGCCTGCCATAAGCCCCTGTGCCGCAGCTTCCTCATAGCCGGTGGTACCGTTGAGCTGTCCTGCGAAATAAAGGTTCTCAACCCGCTTGGTTTCCAGCGTCGAAGAGAGTTGCGTCGCCGGTGCGAAGTCGTATTCTACGGCATAGGCAAAGCGCATAATTTCTGCGTTTTCCAGTCCCTCGATGCTCCGTACCATCTCAACCTGTACATCCTCCGGCAAACTCGCGGAGATACCGTTCAGGTAGATCTCGTCCGTATCTCGGCCCTCCGGTTCAACAAAGATTTGATGCCGATCTTTGTCGGAAAAGCGCACCACTTTGTCTTCGATTGAAGGACAGTATCTGGGACCGATGCCGGTGATTCGCCCGCTGTACATCGCAGATCTGTGAAGGTTATCTCGGATAATCTGATGCGTCCGTTCGTTCGTGTAAGTTAAGTAGCACGGCATCTGAGACTGCGTAATCTTCTCTGTTGAGAATGAAAACGGACGCGGGTGCGCATCGCCGGGTTGGATCTCCATAGCATCAAAATTCACCGTATGTGCGTTGACACGGGGCGGGGTTCCGGTCTTCAGACGACCGATTTCAAAACCGAGACCTAAGAAGCTCTCTGATAGTTTTTCCGCTGACGATTCTCCCGCTCGCCCGGCACTGTAAGACACATCGCCGAGGTGCACCAATCCCTTGAGAAACGTACCGGTGGTCAGAATAACCGTTTTGGCAAGATAGGCGGTTTTCGTGTGACCCAGTATGCCGATACATTTTCCGTCCTCGGTCAACAATTCGTCAACCAGTACTTGTTTGATGTCGAGATGGGGCTGCCGCTCAAGCACACCCTTCATCTCATCCTGATACGCCTTTTTATCCGCTTGAGCGCGACTTGACCGGACCGCGGGACCTTTCTTCGTATTCAGTTGGCGAAACTGGATGCCGGTTTTGTCGATATTCTTTGCCATTTCGCCGCCGAGCGCATCGATCTCTTTGACGATATGACCTTTGGCGAGTCCACCGATCGCTGGATTGCAAGACATTTTTGCGATTGTGTCGAGGTTAATCGTGACAATCAAGGTGTCGCAACCCATCCGAGTGGCGGCTAAGGCAGCTTCACAGCCGGCATGCCCGGCGCCGACAACAAGGACGTCATATTGCTTGTGGTAGATGTTCACCGGTAATCAACTCCTTCTAACATTTAGCCGAAAATGAAACTGGTACGGAGATCAGGCTCTTCTGATTCACTCCAAATAATTCGTTCAATTCTGTTCAGTTCGTGCGCTCTGAACCCATAATTTGACGCCAGTTCAATTGGATCTAACCAAGAATTTAGCCTGATTACCACCCGCTTTCACATGAATTATGTGACGGTTCTTGACCTTCGTTACTAAAGAAGAAAAAGCGATAGCCATCGACTCGTAACACAGTTGGCATAACAGATCCTTCCTTCTCACGATGCCGCAAATGGCTTCTTTATCGGTGGCAAGTATCTGCTCTGCCCATTAATCCACATCGCAGGTTGTGCAATCCAAATGGAAGGACAAATTCTCTACAGTCCCGAATAGATAATATCCGAGATCAACCGCCCGACAACGCCCAAGCTTTCCGCACTGCATTTATCGGGCGTATCTTCAATCGTGTGCCAATACGGATAATCGAAGTCGATAATATCGATTGTCGGAACGCCGGCTCGGATGAGCGGCAGGTGATCGTCCATAATCGCAGGGCCCAAACGACGCTGAAACGCCGGCAAACCCATTTCTTCGGCGCGTTTCCAGATTGCTTCGGTCAATTCCCGTGCTGCATTCCATGAATTCCGTTCTATCGGCAGTTCCAGATTTCGATCCCCAACCATGTCCAGCAAAACCCCGAAATCTGCTTCCCATCCGGACATGTTCCGCGCAAAGTGCGTGGAGCCGAGAAACATATTGGAAACCGTTCTGCCGTAATCCTCACCGTCAAACAGCGCAATAATCACCGGCATCGGAGGTGGTTTAGCTTTCAAAACACGTGCGACCTCCAGCAGCACTGCAACGCCCGAGGCGCCGTCATTCGCGCCAAGAATTGGCGTGTCGCGATTGGCGGGATGCGGATCACGGTCGGCGAATGGGCGGGTATCCCAATGGGCTGCGAGGAGAATCGTTCCGCTCTCATCTCCTCCAAAGCGGGCAAGGATATTATTCATCTGAATCGTCTGGTTTTGCTGACGGAATTCAAAAGGCTGAAAGATAACCTCATCCGCAAACTTCTCAAGCTCCGTGAACAGATATGCCCCTGTTTCTTGGTGGACAGGTGTACCGGGGACGCGCGCCCCAAATTCGCACTGCTTTTCTAAGTAAGCAAAGGCACGTTCAGGGTCAAAGGTAGCATCACTGACCAAAAGGGACGGCGGGGAATCAGAGTCGGGCTCGGAATGGGTACAAAGCAACAATCCATCGGAACCGAGGATTATCATGCAAAACAAACTCCACAACAGCCCCTGCCATTTGAGTCCATGAGGGAATCGGTTCATAGGTCAATGAGCTCATGAGAAAATAGAGTCTTCGAATTTCTGAACTTACGCTTCATCGGAAACGCTCAGACTCTTCGCCGTCCTTCTAACGCCTTAGCGAGTGTAACCTCATCGATATACTCAAGGTCGCCGCCAACCGGGATTCCATACGCGATTCGGGTAATGACAATGCCAGCGTTTTCGAGACGCTTTGTCAAATAAAGCGCGGTCGCTTGCCCTTCAGTGGTATAGTTTGTTGCGAGGATGACCTCTTTAATATTCTCATTGCGAATGCGTTCAAAGAGCGGGTCAATTCTCAGATCATTTGGCCCCACCCCGTCCAGCGGCGACAGAACACCCATGAGGGCATGATATAAACCGTTGTATTCCTTTGTTCGCTCAATCGCCAAAAGGTCATCGGGGTCTTCAATGACACAGATCGTTTGAAGGTCACGCTCGGGGTCCGTACAGATGTAACACGGGCTCCGATCTGTGATATTTCCACAGATGTCACAGTAAGAGAGAAGCGTCTTCACATCAGAAATTGCCTGTACCAGTTTAGTGGTTTCCGATTCAGGCATTCTCAACAGAAAAAAAGCCAGGCGTTGTGCCGTCTTTGGGCCAATCGTCGGTAGCTTCTGCAATTCACTAATGACACGCGCCAAAGGTTCAGGATAATAGAGCATGTTTCAGATCGTGACCTAGATGGAATTGGAAGGCGTATCAAATCATTTCGGATAAGAAAGAGAACAGTCCGCCCTCCGAAGTCTGGGCGGGTTACATCAGTCCTGGAATGTTAACGCCTCCGGTCAACTTGCCCATCTCTTGGGTCATCAATTCCTGAGCCTGGTGGCGTGCTTCATTAACTGCGGCAACGATGAGGTCTTCAAGCATTTCGACATCATCTGGGTCTACAACACCGGGCGAGATCGTCAGCGCCACAAGTTCTTGCTGGCCGTTGGCAACCGCTGTTACCATTCCCCCGCCGACCGTTGCCTCAACAGTGCGACTGGCAAGCTCTTCTTGAATCTCAAGCATCCGTCTTTGCATCTTTTGGGCTTGTTTCATCAGATTATTCATGTTCATTTCAATGACCTCTTACGAAGTTTGTCAAATGGCAGAATCAGAAGTTAAAGGTTATTTGGGTTCGATTTTAAGAATCTTGGCTTCAAAGAGATCTAGCGCAGGTGTAAGCTGTGGGTCGCGCTCAGCCTCATACCGAAGCATCATTGGGGTCGTTTCTTGTGTCTTCCGTGGCGAAGGTTTTGCGTTCATATTCGCAGTAGCGCTCGAAGCAACAAACTGAATTTGAACGGGAGGGCCAAGTAAATCGGTGAGGATATCCGAAAGCAGAGCCTTCTCAGCGTCCTCAATTAACTCGGTATAGGCGGGAGAACAAGCAATTTTCAATGCCAAACCGCCGTTTGACGAGGCGAACTCTCCGTCTTCATCTGGCAACAGGGTGGCGTTTCTTAAGTAGCCGTGCAGTAACATTTTCTTTGTATCTTTGAGCTTTGCCAGCAGCTTTTCCCAAATCTTTGCAAGCTCATCAGAATCAGGGAGCAGATTCTGAACATTCGAAGGAACGGACCGGAATCGAGTGTCAGTTTCACGATTTTGATCCATGTCGACATCAACAGGAGCTTGCTCGCGCTCAGTATGATTGACTGAAGCGGACTCTGTCATCTGTGCTAAAACCTGGCTTGCCACGGACTTCGAATCTGTATTTGGGCCTAAAATCGACGTGGAAGCCGGGGATCTTGGGGTAAGCGCGGATCGGTCTACTGTTGAGCCCAGATCCGCCGGAGGAGATTCGGATAACGACTTTCCATTTGGAACGTCACCTCTGTCAATCCGGTTTTCGATCTCGGCGAGCCGTTTCAAAGCGCTGGTGAGCGAAACACCCCCCTGAATTGAGCACGCATCGATCAGCGCAGATTCAAAGTGAACTTGTGCATACCCATGCTGCTTGATTTCACTATTTGTCCTCATCAGGATTTTGATAATCCGGGATAGGCGTTCCGGCGAAGCAAGGTCTGCGCTCTCCTTCATCAGTTGCAGTTCCGACTTGGAACTTTGGATCAAGTCTTCTAATTTCGGACTAATGGCCAAAAGTCTTAAGGCTCGGAAATCGGCAATCAGTTGGTGAAGACATTGGGTCAGATCTGCCCCTTGCTTTGCTAAATTCCCAAGGACTTGAATGGATTCCGGCAAGTTACACTGCAAGATCGCGCGACTCAGTTCACCCATTAAGTGATTTGAACCTAGCCCTAAAATTTGGCGAATCTGCTCCAAGTCAAGCGTTTTCCCTGCCGATGAGATTAAACGCTCCAACAGATTTTCCGCGTCTCTCAGGCACCCCTCCGATTGCCGTGAAATCAGGGATAATCCTTCCGGCGGCACGTGGATCCCTTCGGCGTCGCAGATGACGCTTAGACGCGACACGATCAAATCCTGCTCCATATAGCGAAAATCAAAATCTTGACAGCGGGATACGATGGTCTTGGGGATTTTGTGATGCTCGGTGGTGGCGAGGATGAAAATGACGTGAGGCGGGGGCTCCTCAAGCGTTTTCAGAAGGGCGTTAAATGCCTCCTGAGTCAACATGTGCGCTTCGTCAATGATGTAAATTTTATAATGGCAGGCAGCTGGAGCAAGCCGCGTATTCTCGCGCAATTCACGGATGGGGTCAATGCCTCGATTGGAAGCGGCATCCATTTCTCTGACATCGAAAGATCGCCCTTGAGAGATTTCCAGGCAGAACTGGCATTGATTACAAGGTTCAGCCGTAAGTTCTTGGCTAAAATTGGTTTCTTGGTGACGATTGGGGCAATTCACCGCTTTTGCCAGAATGCGGGCAACCGTTGTTTTCCCTGTTCCCCTGGGCCCCCAAAACAGATAGGCATGACCAATCCGATTGGACAGGATTTGATTTTTTAGGGTTGTAATCACGTGCGTTTGCCCAACCACGTCTTCGAACGATTGGGGACGCCATTTCTGCGCTAAAACCTCATAAGACATAATTCCCCCCATCAGGCAAGGTGGGGCTGACTGAAGAAAACGATGTGAAAGAGAAAGGGGAAGAGGATAGAAAATCCTGGCTATGCACCTACAGTTTGACGAGTTCCTCCAAGCGTTACCCGAGCAGTTAGCTCTGACCAGGCTTCCCTGCGTCACACTCTCCGATTACCTACCGCTGCTTCTTTCCAGACCTGACGGGGTTCGATAACTTTGAGTTGCTCAGGACCCGATCTTCATCACCACTTAACTTGGGCCAGTCCTCAAAAAAAACTCGCCGCACAAAAGGAATTCAGCCCTGCTATAGCGGATTGCAGGTTCAGGGCACCGCTACCTCCCCGCTTAGCATAGCCAAGCCTTGATTGAGGGATAGTGGCGGAGAGAGTGGGATTCGAACCCACGGTACAGTTGCCCATACACATGATTTCCAGTCATGCCGATTCAACCAACTCTCGCATCTCTCCGATAATAGAAGAATAGCGCAGAAATCACGGCTATCACTGCCGAGCCGCGAGCTATTCCTGTGCTCTTCTCAAGATCCACTAAATTCGTTGACAATTCATCGATATATGGAGTAGACGGGACTTGAACCCGTGACCTCATCCGTGCGAGGGATGCGCTCTCCCAACTGAGCTACTACCCCATCAAGCGGAGAGAGTGGGATTCGAACCCACGGTGGCTTGCGCCACAACAGTTTTCGAGACTGCCCGATTCAACCAGACTCTCGCATCTCTCCGTCAGTCTAGCTACGGCGATCGCGGAAGAACGATTTCAGCAACCGGCTGCTTTCCGCCGCCAGCACGCCTTGAGTGACGTCCACCTGGTGATTGAGCCGCTTATCTTGTAACAGGTTGAACAATGTCCCAGCGGCGCCGGCTTTGGGGTCTGAAGTGGCGTAAACCACCCGGGGAATACGAGCCAGAACAATCGCCCCTGAACACATCGAACACGGTTCCAAAGTCACATAAAGCGTTGTATCTATTAAACGCCAATCACCGATCGATGAAGCTGCTACTCGAATCGCAATCAATTCCGCGTGGGCGGTTGGATCGTTGGTATGTTCTCGCTGATTGTGAGCGCGAGCCAGTACCATTCCCTCTTTGACGATAATTGCCCCAACAGGAACTTCGCCAATTGCAGCGCCTTGACACGCCATTTCAAGGGCTTTACGCATCCAAAGCTGATCCGACATAATCGCCGATATTACTTCAGCCCCGCAGCGGAATCGCGGGGCTGAAAAGCACAGATTCGTTAAGCGCCCGAGAGGATTCGAACCCCCGACCTTCTGATCCGTAGTCAGATGCTCTATTCCACTGAGCTACAGGCGCATCAAAAAAAATGGCGGAGAGGATGGGATTCGAACCCATGGTGGCTTGCGCCACAACTGCTTAGCAGGCAGCCCGATTCAGCCAGCTCTCGCACCTCTCCTCGTTTACTTCAATTATGGCGGTGGGAGTAGGATTTGAACCCACGGTGGCTTTCACCACAACGGTTTTCAAGACCGCCGCAATCGACCTCTCTGCCATCCCACCAAAAGAGCGTCTTTATTGTACCAAAAATAAGGATCAGTTGTCAAGACACATTGATTTGCCGCAGAATTTTATTCGGCTGTCTAACCCAGTCATGGATGCGCCGGCCCAACTCGCGAGTTGGTCTACGGTCTTTCAGCGAGTACACGTTCTACCTCCTGCTTCCAAGTGCCTTCGACTCTGACGCCATATTCCCTCAAACCGCCGGTTGCTTCTGTACCGGTCAGATAGGGCCGGGTCGTCCGGTTTTCCTCAACCAGTTCCGGCCTGGCGTAATCCGTATGGAGGAAGTGAACCGCCAGCCCGGCGCGCGGTTTGGCGGTCTTATTCGGTCCGGTGGCGTGAGCGGTGCCGTAACAGAAGAAAGCCACACCCCCGGCGGGCAATTCGATGGGAACCGCACGCTCTTCAGGCGGGTAACATCGGATATGGTGATCGCTGTCGCCATCCCGGGCGTGCTCGTATGCTTCCCGATGAGAGCCGGGGATGACCTTGATGG
>JAPUIP010000150.1 GCA_027296925.1 Candidatus Poribacteria bacterium
GACTCAAAAAAGGCTCTCTACCAGTCGGTATCCAATCCGACCTATCCCATCGGTATAAGTCAAGGTAACGTAGCGAAAGCCGAAGGGGAGAAGGGGGAAGTGGAATAGGTAGCGATGGGAAGAAAGGGAACGCGATGGTTATGCGAGTGCTAACCGTTTGAGCAAGTACCGAGTAGCCCATCAAAACTGGAGAGCCGTGTGCGATGAAAGTCGCAAGCACGGTTCGGGGGGGAGCATACGCGGTATCCAGCAATGGAGCTTCGGTGCTTACCCTATCATGATTCCCAAGATCCATCCTGATGAAGTCATCGATTTTATGAACATCGACTCGACGGACTTCGGATCGTTCACCCTGGCGCAGCGAATCCGTCATTTCGAGGTGGAAGGCTATGTTGTCCTGCCCGACATGTTGGACGCCGAGCACATCGCAAGGCTTAAGGCGGAACTCGCCGACGCACCCATGGCGCCTAAACCATATAGCGAGTACCAGACGACTGGGGCCAAACAGCCCCAATGGATCAGTCGTTCGGCGGCTGAGTTAATTGGGCATCCGCCGATGATCGAGTTTTTCACGGAACTGATGGGACCGGACATCGTATTTACTCGAGGCTTCTTTCAACGCACTCACCCCGGCTCGCCCGGAATCTCGATGCACACCGATGGCCAGCCCCACGGGTCGTCAATCTTTGATTATGAGGGCAGCTCCCCTCGATTGCTGCGGGTGCTTTACTACCTTGACGATCTCATCCCAAAGCGTGCGCCGTTTCGACTCATCCCGCGGACGCATCTCTCCTTCCATGCGCAGGCCAGCCCGTATGTGCGCTACAAGTCCCACCCCGAAGAGATTACCCTGTGCGTCAAAGCCGGGTCGGCGGTTATCATCCCGAGCACGCTTTTCCATGCCACGCACCCGAATACGGACAGTTCACCCAGAGAACTCATTCAGTTTGGTTATCGACCGGCTTGGGCGGGCCCCATCCAACCGATGAAGGAATGGGACGCTGAATTGGTGGACAATGCGCCGGAACAAGCCAAACCATTCTTGCAGAGCCTCAACACGACCGGTGGCGTTTGGGGACTGGAACATAAGCCGAAAGGCATGAAGACCGAAGCGCAAGGGATTAATCCCAGTCGTTGGAGCGATTGAACCACGCGGATTGTCACGGATCTGATTCAAAATCCGTGACAATCTGTATCATCCATGTTATCCGCGTTCCACTGACCTAACCCACCGGCCCCCTTTCCGATTCGGGAAAGGGGAGATACCTTAAGGGAAGCAGGCGTTTTCGCCCTGCGAATCAATTCGCAGGCTCAAAGCTGAAGTCGTCTCAAGACGACTGGGGTCCGCATGTTTAGTCCACTTCAGTGGACTTGAGCTATCAGCCCGATCTTCAGATCAGGGCGTAGATCTTGTCTACGTCCGATTTTCCAGCTACCTGTCCGCCCCTAAACCCGTTTTGGAGAGGGGCCGGGGAAGAGGTTTGCAGTCAGGCTTTATTTTCCAATGTACTACATATAGCGAGGGCTCACCGAATCACAGCGACTTTTGTCCCTTCCGTTTCCGATTCACCATTTTCGTCGGTCACATCAATTTGGCAGATGTAAATCCCAGGCGCAATACTTTCCTCCATCCTATTTCTCCCCTCCCAAACGAACGCGTCATTCAGACCTAACTTCCCACCGTTTTCGCCGGCGCGAAATTCTTGCGCAAAGATCTGGTCACCGGGTGCGTTGTAAATTGCAACAACGACATCCGCATCGCGACTCAGCACATAGGTGAGCTTGAGCTTAGCCTCCGGCCGATTGAAGTGGATGGGGTTCGGGTATGCAGCGATGTTTTCGATGGTAAGTTCCCTATCCGTAACCATCAACTCGGTCTCGATCCGGTTGTTGCCAAAATCCGACTCGAAGACATTCGCATCGTTGTTTGCAAGAGCGCGGAGTGTGAACACGCCCCAAGTCCTTGGCGTGAAGGTGGCATTGACCGTCTGCGATTCACCGATGCCGAGATCTACGCTGTGCTCGGCGAGTACCTCGGATTGCCCATCGGAGCGGACGGCGACGAACTGAATCGTGATGCCCGCAACAGCAACGGGGCCTGCGTTCTGGACGGTTGCGCGAATCGTGACTACGTCTCCTTTAGTCGGCGTCCGGTTGGAAACGCTGAGCTCCCCCGGCTCCCAGAAAATATCGGGATTGGTCTGTTCTTCAACCGATGTGGGAGTGATTGGGCGGGCGAGTTCAGCAAGTGTCGCTACAGCGAGCTTGACGGCGGGTGCGCCGAGCGGCAACGTAATCTTCGCCAGCGTATCCTCCTCGCTGTGAACATATTCGGTTGATTCTTCCTGAACCTCGAAAGAGGATTCTTCCGATACCATCACAGCAGGAATACCGATCTCCCAAAATGGCGAGTGGTCACTGAAGATAAAACTCGGATCGTTTTTGAGGCGGAGTTCAGCCGAAATATTATATCGCTCCGCAGCCGTGCCGAAAGCGTTGACCAGCCATTGCGACTGTTCATCCCCAAGCACATGAATGTCCAGAATCCCATCCGCGTCGTGTCCCAGGAGATCGAAGTTCAAGACTCCGGCGATCTCATCCCCACGCTCTTTGACCAAATCGCGATAATGCTTACTGCCAAAGAGAAACAGTTCTTCCCCCGAAAAGGCGATGAATCGGATCGTGAAGTCGAAGGTCTGCTGACTGAGAAGGCGTGCGGTTTCCAAGATTTCTACCACACCCGAAGCGTTATCGGAAGCCCCGGGCGCAGGCAACGTCCGCCAGTTCTGCTCCCAGCCGGGGATTTTGGAGGCGATGCTATCGTAGTGGGCGACCATGAGATAGATTCGATCGCTGTTCGGCCCTTTTCCTGGCAGCGTGGCGACGACATTTCGCATGACGTATTCTCCCAGCAAGTCTCCGAGGCCGGCTCGACGCCGATGATCAAAGGGATCAAATTCGACTTCCAGTCCATAGCTGCGAAACTGTTCGGCGATATACTCTGCCGCGTTGTCGCAGGCGTGGTCGGGCACCGGCTTGCCATCGAATTGAACGGCGTCGCGTACCCGGAGCGAGTACCGGCTGCGGAAAAACTTCCCTGGCTGTTCGAGGTCTTCGTTATCAACAAGCGTGCGAATTTGATCAAACCATCGGTTGGCATTGACCTGATTGAGCAAGTCTTGAATGATGACCTGCTGCTGTGGGGATGCAGGGATGCTCGGCGCCGAGGGCGGCTCGAATTCAGGAAGGAGAATTTCGGCGGGGAGTTTGGCGCGGTGATGCGCCGGCAATTCAAACAGAATCGATTCGAGACTATCTTGCAACTTGAGCAGAAAAAATCGACCAAACTGATCTAAAATCTCTCCATACCGCTGGATCGCCATCTGATCGCTTGCCCTGTCGAGCCAGAGCAGGTAGTAGCTAAAGCCGGGCGTAACCTGATCCAAGATCTGGGCGTTGGGCAGTTCTGGCAACACACGCCGATCCGCCTGAACGATAGCGAAATCCTGTGTACGGTAGCGCAATTTGATCTCATGGCGTTCTTGCATCAAGCGAACCGCGCGATTGGTATTTTCGGGGATTTTGATGAGGAGCTCTTCCTGAGCGAAAAGGGGAGTTGTGGTTAAAATCGAAAGGATCAGAACAGCGGTAAAATATCTGTGCATTAATGTTAAGGCTCCTTTATGTGAAATGGGAGGGGGTTGGCAAAGCATGACAGCAGCCCGTGTAACTATTACAATTATACAAAAAATCGATCTGATTTGTTGATGATTTTTTTCGGCGTCTCTGGTATAATGCAACCGTAAATCTGGAGGTCCAATGCAAATGGCGCAAGTCATTCGGTTCACAAGCTTGAAAGGAGCTTTGGGAAAATGACCACAAAAATACGCAGAACGGAATCAACAATCAGCGGAGGACGTGGGGCGATGCAAACGAGAGTTAGAATCTCAATGTTCGTTTCCTTCGCTCTCGCCTTATCTCTCCTTTGTGCCGGCTGTTTTGAAGAGACTCAGTTGCTTGTTTTGAACAAGGACGGCAGTGGACATTACGAATCGGTCATCCGATTCAATCCGCAGATGAGCACTTTCATCGAGATGGCAGAAAAGATAGAGGGCGTAAAAGGCTCTCCTACCGAGGGGTCGCCCTTTGATTTGGTGAACGGTCACCTGGAAACCACGATCCGATCTCAGGTAGAAGAAATCGAAGGCGCACATCTCCTCAAACTTGAACTCACCCAGGTCGGTGAGAAGAATGAGCAAAGACAGATCGCTTTATCAATCGACTTTGACGACATCAATACATTTCTGGCGAGTCCGCTAAGCGCCGAGAAGTTGGGATTGAGATTAAGCAGAGACGACCATGAAAATCTCCGCCTCGCCGGAACGCCGGGGATTCTGGCCGCCAGACCTGCCATCGGCATCGGGGCCCCAAGCCCTGGAACGATGATCTCCGAAATGAAGTCCGAATTCGGCATCGCTAACGACCCCGAGTTTGATGCGCTTTTCCGCCGCTTGCTTGGTAGTCCAAAGTCAGCTTTAACCTTTGATGTGCCCACTCCCATTACACAGACCAACGGCATCCTTGTGACAGAAAGCAAAATTGAATGGAAGGTTGACATCATTGATGCCGCCGATGCTCTTGACGAGTACCTTTACGAGGTCGTACTGGCGGGAGAGGAACTGGAATTTGAAGTGCGTGAAATGCCGCCCTCTATGGCGATGCCGCCACCAATCATGCCGTCTTCGTCACTTTTGGGGCAGCCTGCGCCGGGATTCACATTGCCAGATCTTGAGGGAAATCCAGTTTCTCTGTCCGATTTCAAAGGCAAGGTCGTTATCCTCGACTTCTGGGCGACGTGGTGCGGCCCTTGTGTCGTGGAGATTCCTCACTTCATCAGATTCCAGGAGGAGTTTGGAAAGAAGGGATTTACCATGCTCGGCATTTCAACAGACGACGGGGTGAATGTCGTCAAGAAATTTGTCGAGGAATATCAAGTGAACTACCCAAATCTGATGGCGGATGGCAATGTGAAGGCACTGTATGGCGGCGTCCGGAGTATTCCGACCACATTTGTCCTTGATAGAGATGGGGTGATTCAACGCCACTATGTCGGCACGCAACCCGAATTACTTTTTCGCCGAGATGTCGAAACGCTCCTGGCTGGCGGAGAACTGCCGCCGCAGTCGATGCATCGGATGCCGCCGCCGGGACCACCGCAGCCCCCACTTCATGGATCTTTTGGGGCCACCGGTGTAGTTCGTGGCAATATCGTAGAGGCGACAATGGAACAGAATCTTATTACCGACGTCAGGGTGGTTATCGTCGATACGGAGGGCACGGCATACGAGACCACGACAGATAGTCAGGGTGACTATGAAATCTCCGGCTTGCCGCCGGGGCGTTATTTGATTAGTGTTCGCAGAGAGGGCTACCGGGAGCGCCTTGGGAAACCGGTAGCCGTCGTCGCCGGTGGAGACCATTATGTGCCCATAAAGATGACCAAAGGCCCTTAGAGCGTGTTTGAAAAGGGTGTCCGAGGATGATATTCTCTGGGTATGAAAACAAAATCATACCCAAGCGATCTGACCAATGTGGAATAGGTTCTTTTTGAGCCACTGATACCACCAGCCAAACCGGGTGGTCGTCCTCGCACGGTGTGCATGCTGGAGGTGGTGAATGCCATCTTCTACGTGCTTCGCAGTGGTTGTGCATGGCGTCTCCTTCCTCATGACTTCCCACCGTGGCAGACTGTTTACGGCTACTTCCGTAGCTGGCGGTTGGTTGGTGTGTGGGAACAGATGAATGATGCCCTCCGCGAGTCAGTGCGCGTCGAAGCTGGACGTGAGGAACA
>JAPUIP010000151.1 GCA_027296925.1 Candidatus Poribacteria bacterium
GCTGCTCGACCCGAATCGTGTGTACAGCTCATATCAGGAGATGGCAGAAAAAGAGAGCAACCTACCCGAAGGCGAACGCATCGATTTTGTGTCCATCGTGACCCCCAATCATGTTCACTTTCCCGTCGCAAAGACGTTCATCGAAGCAGGCTTTCACGTCGTCTGTGACAAGCCCATGACAACAACGCTGGAAGATGCAGAGGAACTTTGCCGTTTGGTCAAACAGCACGATGTCATTTTTGCCCTGACACACAACTACACAGGATACCCGATGGTCAAGCAAGCCCGCGAACTGGTACGGCAGGGAAAGCTCGGCGCCATCCGAAAAATTGTGGTCGAATATTCGCAGGGATGGTTGGCGACATTTCTGGAAGGGGAAGGGGCGAAACAGGCGGTTTGGCGGACAGATCCGAATCAGGCGGGGGTTTCGTCCTGTATCGGTGACATCGGTTCACACGCAGAAAACCTGGCTCACTACATCACCGGCTTAGAGTTGGAAGAGATCTGCGCAGATCTGACCACCTTCGTGGAAGGACGCGAACTCGAAGATGACGGAAACCTTCTGGTCCATTATAAAGACGGTGCACGCGGCATCCTCTACGCTTCCCAGATCTCTGTCGGTGAGGAGAACAATCTCCGTATCCGTGTCTATGGCACGGAGGCGTCGCTTGAGTGGCATCAGGAGAATCCGAATTATCTCTCCGTTCGTTTTCCAGATGGTCCGGAGCAGGTCTACAAACGTGGCAATGACTATCTCGCACCGGTTGCGCAACACAATTCACGACTGCCGTTCGGCCATCCTGAAGCGTTCATTGAGGCGTTTGCGAATATTTACGTCAATGCCACACGCACAATAGCGGCGAAGATTGCCGGTGAAACGCCCGGTGAGTTCGACACCGATTTCCTGACTGTGCAGGACGGCGCGAGAGGCGTGCATTTCATCCATACAGCGGTGGCAAGTGGACAACAGCGAGCGTGGGTGGATGCCGGCTATACGCCACCGGCGTAAGCATTCCGGTTTCAGAGCAGACCGAGACGCATTATGCTTCCTTTCCAAGTGCGTTAACATCCGCGCTTACACCGTTTGCCTGAAAGATGAAAAGAAAACGATGACAATCACTTCGCCCGTCCAGATTGAAAATGAACCCCAATCGAATGAGAGCCGGCGGCTGGCCGCCGAATTCATCTCCAAAGGGCACAAAACCTATACCCCAACACAACTGGTGATTCAACACGCCCAGGGCGTCTATCTCTGGAATCCTGAAGAACGCCGGTTTATCGATTTTACTTCAGGTGTTCTGGTCGCGAATCTCGGACACGACCACCCGTACTTTGAGGAGCGATACCGGCGCTATGTCAAAGGCCTTCCACGAACCGCCTACAATACTTTGACTGAACTGGAAGTCCGCGCCGCCCGACGGCTCATCGAAAATCTGGATAACGAAAAAATGCAGTGCGTTCTATGGGCGGATTCTGGTGCCACCGGCGTCATCAAGGCAATCCAGGCAGCGCAACGCCATCAGCCGGACAAACATATTATTCTCGCGACCAGATCTGGGTTTCACAGCACGAAAGGGTTGGCGGGCAACGTTACCGGCGAACAGAGCCGGAATCCGAATGTTAGATGGCTTTCGTTTCCGATGGTCATGGATAAGGGGCAGGCTAGCAATCTGGAGTGGTCGCCGGCGGTATTGATACCGAAAGTCGTCGCAGAATTGGACGCCCTCAAGCGGGAATATCCCGATCAGATCTGCATGCTGATCACTGAGCCGTATCTCGGTGCAAGAGGGGCGTTTCACCCGCCGAAATCTTACCTCCGCCAACTGAATGATTGGTGTAATGAGAACGGCGTCACTTTTATTCTCGATGAGGTCCAATCCTGTCATGGACGTACAGGAAGTATGTATGCCTTCCAGACCTACGGACTCGATCCAGACCTCGTTGTGTTGGGCAAGGGACTCGGCAACGGTGAACCCGTGACGGCGGTTGCAGGCAGAGCCGACATTCTGGATGCGCTTGACTATGGCGAAGCTCACGACTCTTACAGCGGCAATCCGCGCGCATGTGCTGCGATTCTGGCTGTGCTGGATACATTCGAGAAATGCCCCATTCTTGAAAACTGCCGTCAGATGAGTGCGATTATCGAAGAGGGACTTTATCGCCTCACGGCGGATTTCGAATTTGCAACGTATGTGCGTGGTGAAGGACTCGTGTGGGGGCTGGAAGTCGATAGCTACGGTGGGAAAACGGCGGGCGAAATTGCGAATGAATGTGTTTTGGAGTGCTACCGGCACGGGCTGCATCTGATGGCTCCCCTGGCAGGAAATGTCCTCCGAATCGCGCCGCCGTTGGTCATCACGGAATCGGAGGCGAAAGCGGGGTTGCAGTTGATGTATCAAGCGTTTGAGCAGATCGCGAAAATGGGTAAAACTCAGGAATAAGCCAATCCAGATTATGGGAAAGCGAAGCTCAAGTCATCATACAGTTACGAGTTTTTCACTTATGAACCCAGGCGCCTTGAACTGAAGTTCAGGCTCAAAGCCAAAGTCGTCTGAAGACGACTAAAACGAACAATCC
>JAPUIP010000152.1 GCA_027296925.1 Candidatus Poribacteria bacterium
CTCAGAATGACCTAAGCCTATGCCGGAATAGTCTCATTTGAAACGAAACGTGGTATTATAAGGCGTTCTGAGTTTCTGAGAAAGCTCAAGCCGTTTAAGGAGGAAGAGGTCCTTGCCCGCGTCCAGACCCACCTGAAAATCCAGAGTCTCACGCAAGAACTGAGACAGAGAAATAGAGAACTCGAACAGGAGATCGAGACACGCAAGCGGGCAGAAGAGGACCGAAACCTCGCTGAAGACGCCCGGCAAACAGCCGAAGAGCAACTTACCCTGATTTCTCAACTCAGCGCCGTTGGATTTATCGGTCAAAGCGAAGTCATCAAGAAAGCGATCTTAGAACCCATTCAAAAACTGAAGGCGAATGATACAATACCGGTTCTGATTACCGGAGAAACCGGAACCGGGAAAGAGTTGGTCGCGCAGGCGATTCATTATCAGAGCCGGCGATCAAAGGGGCCCTTAATTCCCCTCAGCTGTGCTACAATCCCTGAGGGGATGATCGAATCCGAATTGTTTGGACATAAACGCAGTGCATTTTCGGATGCAATAACAGATCGCCCCGGTGCGTTTGAGGAGGCGGATGGCGGGACGATCTTTCTCGACGAGATTGGCGAACTGCCGCTGTCGATGCAACCCCGGCTGCTACGCGTATTGCAGGAGAAAAAGGTCAAACGCCTTGGGGAAAATCGGGAACGCCCCGTGGATGTTCGCGTTGTCGCTGCAACAAATCGCGACCTCGAAGCGGAGGTCAGAAACGGCAATTTCCGGGAGGATCTCTACTTCCGTCTGGCTGGGTTTCCAATTACGGTACCACCGTTGCGGAATCGCCCG
The DNA here is from genome assembly GCA_027296925.1 of Candidatus Poribacteria bacterium. Lineage (GTDB taxonomy): Bacteria > Poribacteria > WGA-4E > WGA-4E > PCPOR2b > JAPUIP01. The sequence continues at coordinate 832 of JAPUIP010000152.1, forward strand.
GAAGATATTCCCTTACTCGCCAATCACTTTCTCAACCGGTGCGCAGAGGAAATGGGGCAGAAAAGGCCAGCACTTCGCTCGGACACTCTGGATGCTTTAATAGAATACACCTTTCCCGGTAACGTGCGGGAACTGAAAAATATCATCGAACGGGCGCTCATAGAAAGCGATGGCAAAACCATCTTACGGAGGCATCTGCACTTCGAACAAAATCGTGACGTTCCGCCCGAAGCCGGTGATTTGAGAGACGAAGTGCAAGCGGTTGATTCCCTGATACAATCGGTAATTTCAGAGCGATTGAGTTACGGCGCATCGTTGGATCGCTTTAAACGACGACTCATCGAACAGACATTGCATGAATGTAGCGGCAATCGTAGCAAAGCCGCGCGGTGGTTAGATATGCACCGTCCGAATCTGGTCGCGCTAATCAAGAACTTAGGCCTCACCACGGATAGAAAGCCCGCAGATTGACGCTCTTTGCCCCTGTGGAGCGGGGGAGTATCAGTTAAAGGGAAGGGGGAAGGGAGGGGATTTCATCCGCCACTTCAATATCGATTTAGATTGGGAGGATGAAATGGTTATTGAGAAGAAACATGGTCCTTTTGGAAATCCACGCGTTGGAAATGCACGCGCATTACCCCTGAATCGAGTATTCTGGATCAACCTTTGGCGCAGCACTTAAGGGGTCATGGTCCGGGCCGCCATTGATCACCTCATCCATCGTCTGGACGAGTTGGCGAATGGAATCCGCGTATCGCCTCTTCTCTTCGTGCATCTCCGCCGCAATATTTAGAGCGACCATGATTGCAACGCTGAGTTTATCGTATGTTCCCTTTTGACTCGCTTGATGCATCAGCCGATCCACATAAGCAGCTAACTCACGAATGTCATCCTCTGTCAAACTCTCAGTTGGCTTAATTGAGTATTGCGAGTCGAAGATATCCACCTGAATCGGCGAGGCGGGTGGAGCCGCTGAAGGAGAAGAATTTAGATTTTTCATAATTTCCCTACAATTGAGCGTGAAATTCTTCTATGATGTCCGCAATGTGTAGTACAGTGGTAGAAACATCTGCTCACACATTAAGTCTGATTTAGCGCCTCTTGCAGTGCTTTTCGCATTGTTTCAACCGGTGGATCGACACCCGTCCATTGCTCAAACGCAATCGCTCCCTGATGAACCAGCATGCCAAGCCCGCCGATTGTCTGACATCCCTTTTCCGCCGCCGCTTGCAGCAGGCGTGTTTCAGGGGGTGTGTAGACGATGTCGTAAACAATGGATTGGGACTTTAGCCATTCCGGACGAATTAACAACGGGTGCGAGACATCCATACTGGCAGAGGCGGTATTGACAATCAACTGACTCGTTCCGACCGCCCCCGGTAACCTGCCGTCATCAAGCCCTATCCCGCAAATAGACACGCCTGTTTTCTTAGAAAGATCAGCGGCAAGGTTCACCGCTTTTGAGACGGTACGATTGGCGATGACAATCATACCCAATCCGGCGAGCGCCAGGGCTACGACAATCGCTCGTGCCGATCCGCCTGCACCAATCACGACGGCGGAGCCGCCTTCCGGTGCTTCGCGTCCGGCGTCATGCATCGCTTGTAAAAAGCCGGGGGCATCCGTATTATCGCCGGATATTTTTCCATCCTTGAAGATTAGCGTATTGACCGCACCGATCAGCTCAGCCTCTCTCGATATCGCATCAAGAAACGGAATGACGTCCTGTTTGTGCGGAATGGTGACGTTAATCCCGACAACATTGAGGGCTTTGAACCCATCAATGGCAGCACGCAGATTATCCGATTGAACGTGAAACGGGACGTAAACATAGTCCAGCCCTAATGCCGCAAAGGCTGCGTTGTGCATCTGTGGGGAACGGCTGTGTTTGACCGGATCGCCGATAATCCCAACGATTTTGGTTTGACCTGTGATTTGCATCGGCGTAGAACGTGGTGCGTAAACAGCTTATACCGATTTAGGATTGAAACTTCCCATTTAGCACAGCCGTTTCGCCCCCCTCTCTGTCTGGGCGACCCCGTCTCCCTCCAACTTTGGGGGAGGTCGGTTGCCTCCACGCTGGTGGACGATACAGAGGGGGGCTTATCAGACACTTCAAATGGGAAACAGCAAGCCTCGTCCAGTATTACGCATCGCGCAGCAGTTCTCTCACTTTTTGCTTCGCGGCTTTCATCTTCGGATAGCGCACCTCTCGATAGCCACGGACCTCTTCAGGAATTTTCAGGGCGAGGACGTGATTCTCGTAACGCTTTGCATCATTCGGTGCAAAGGTGTCCACAACTTCGGCGATATACCAATCGCGGAACGCTCTTTCTTTCATGTGCCACTGCGAAAGCCAACGTCGGATAAACTTCATCCGTTTCATCAAATTCAGTTGCCAGTTTTTGGTGTTAATATCCCACTGGAGGTCAACCCCCCTGATGTTGAAACGCGGGCGGTTGAGGTGGGTATACTGGATCTTATCCCCGTTCGATTCATCGACATGATAGCGTTCTTTGTCCCGTTTGAGTTTCTCCTCGCTCGTCAGCAGGTGAGCCACGTAAATTTCGTCTTTGATGAGCATGACTTTATGCAGGTAGTTAATGGCAGCTTTCGTTGCACGGTAGTCTGCTTCAGGAAAGTCCTTTTCTCTTCGCCAATAGGACATCTGGGTTGATTTGGATTTTCGTGGCGGACTTATGCCGCAGGAGTGGAATCAGTTGCTGGATGAGGATTGATGGGTTCAAACCGAGCGATTCGGGGATGCCTTCCAATCCTTCCGGGAATTCCTTCCCCCACACTTGCACAAATCGATCAATTTCACCATTCTGGTAAAGGTTGTTCAAAATTGCCTGCACATCCTTTTCAAGGAGTGGTCGCTTCTCCTCGATGATATAGATTTCGCGGACATGCGATGCAAATTCGCGCACAATCTCTTCATCAACGGGATGTGTCAAACCGAGCTTCAGGATGGGGATACGTCCCTGAAATTCCAGTTCATGAAGGGCATGTTGAAGATAAGTATACGCCAGACCAGAAGTGACAAACCCAATCTCGTATTGTGACTCATTCAGATGGTAGATCTGATTTAGATTGTGTTCCCGCGCCACTTTAATCGCATTGGGAAAACGTTCGCCTAAAGTTTCGATCTCGATCCGAGCGCTATCCGGCGGCAAAACGACACGGTTTGAGCCATCAATCAATGCCGTATTGATGACGATCTGCTTTTTGGTGGTGATGTCGGGATAACGGTTCGGGCGAAGCTCGACATTCCCCCCACCGTCGGCTTGATTGACCGTGACCAGGTAAGTCGTATAAAGATTGGATCGAACAGAGATGTCAAAAGCAATGCTCAGCCAATCCTTCATGTCCTGGAATGTACCCGGTTCCACGACGGGTGTGTAAAGATGGCGTGCTAAAAAACGTGAGTCGGCAGGCACCTGTGTACTGCCCGACCAGGTATCATCTCCGACGACAACGACCGCCCCACCCGTAGCCCCGGCTAGATTACTATCGCCAGTGCATCGGACGCCACGTGGAGTCCCACACTCTTCATAAACGCAACCGCACGGAGGTTCGCCATCTGTGAACCGTTGAGTCTTGCGACACTCAAGGCTTCATTGTTTGCGATCTGTGCGAGGATACCGTTTTCCTTAAAAAGATCCGCGTTGTTCCGAATCACATCGAAGACCTCTGCGAGTGGTGAACCGGGGTATCCAGTGAGTAAATTGACTTGACTTTCAAGGGCGCCTTTTACCAGCAGTTCGCAGCCGGTATAAACATTTGTACCATGATCTTGAATAAACCTTCTGTCCATATTCACCTGCCCATTCTAACAGTTAAGGTTGTAATCATCAATTTGGCGTATCTTTTTGGAGTGCAGAAGCTTTGCTTCTGCTGCGAAAGCAGAGCTTTCGTACTCCAAATTTTGTCAGATGACAAAATCTCCGTTTAGCTCGAACTAGAAATCATCGAATATACGGGCTTTATCGTAAGGTTGTTGGAATACACGTTTTGAAAAAGCCGGAGCAGCATTATCTACAAACCATTGATAACTGCAAAATGGATATGCCTTTAACTCTGTGATTCCATGTTTTGCCGGATTCATGTGGACATAGTGCAACCGTGCCAGATAAGAGGTTTCGTGAGTAATGCACGTATCCCAATAATTGTACCATACTCGGCGCCCCGGTGTTCCATTGAGTGCGTTGATCGATCTAGCAGAAATTGAATGAGCCGCCTGTATGAGACGTTTTAAGTTCTCAGCAGCACCGGGAGCTTGAGCGACAAAATGATAATGGTTTGAAAGTACGGCCCACGCCTCTAAATTCCAACCGAATTTTTGGATCTGATCGAAAAGCACACCACAGAGGGCCGCTTTTTTGACATCAGTGTCCAAGTAATGTTTCTTATAGAGCGTTCCGCCTGTCACCATGTAAATTGCATGCGGACGAAACAGATGCGATGGATTGTGAGGATAGGTTTTATAGATTTCGCCGTTCATATCTCGTCTGTGGAGTGCAGAAACTCGACAGCAAGCTTTCGCACTCCACAATTTACTCACGCCCCTTTAACAGTTCTCGAGCGTGCGCGAGTGTCGTCTCTGTCGTTTCGCCACCGTGCATCCGGGCAATCTCCTCGATCCGCTCCTTCGATGTGAGTTGTTTTGCCGTGATGATTGTCCGATCGCCCCCCACATGTTTTTCGACACGGAAATGCCGATCCGCTAGACGAGCAATCTGCGGGAGATGGGTGATGCAGATCACCTGACGAAAACGCGACAATTCCTTCAATTTATCCCCGACAATATCTGCCGTATGCCCACCGATGCCGACATCGATTTCGTCATAGATCATCGTTGGGATGCAATCCATCCGAGCGAGCACAGTTTTCAGCGCCAGCATAACGCGAGAGATCTCGCCGCCGGACGCGATTTTGGGCAAAGGTTTTGGCGCAGATCCAATGTTGGGTGAGATCAGGAATTCGATTTCATCCATCCCATCCTGCCGCAGTTCATAACGTCTTCCGTCGATCTCTAAAAGTCCATTCAGTGACGCAACGGGGCACACGAGGATTTGGAAAATCGCTTTTTCCATACCCAACGTCTGCAGTTCCCGCTCGATGAGAGATTCGAGTTTCGTGGCGGTTTCTTTGCGCTTATTGGAGAGCGCAAATGCCAAGTTTTGTGCTTCTTCAGTCGCTGTGCGAATTTGACCTTCCAGATCTGCAATTCGCTCAGAACCGAGTTGGAGCTGTTGCAACTTTTGAGACGCACCCTCCTGGTAGTCCAGGATTTCAGAAATCGAGTTCCCATACTTCCGCTTGAGTCGGTAGATGAGATCCAAACGCTCCTCAATTTCTGCGAGGCGATGGGGATTAAATTCAATGGTATCGCGGTATTCACGAATCTGATAGGCGATATCCTCCAGTTCGTACAGCGCCGATTCCAAACGCTCATTCAATTCTGACACGCTTCCATCGATCTCGCCGATCTTTGAAGCCGTACTCACCACTTTTTTCAGCCCATCGAGAATCACAAAATCTGATTGGCTGCCGCCATAGAGTTGGTCATAGACAAGGCTTGCCGACTCAAAGCGGGTTTCCGCGTTGCTGAGGATGTGGCGTTCATTGATGAGCGTCTCCTCTTCTCCCTCCTGAAGTTGGGCCGCCTCCAGCTCTTCAAGTTGAAACTCCAGGAATTCCTTCTCACGTGTTGCGTCACGCAACGTATTGGAGAACTCAGCGAGTTCTCTCCGCAAAGCGTAGATCTCATCATATTTCTTGTGGACTTGCGATTGCAAGGCTTCAAGCCCGCCGAACGCATCGAGTAGTTCTCGATGGATTTCGGATCGGAAAAGGGATTGATGCTCGTGCTGACCGTGAATGTCGACCAACAGATTGCCGATGGCGTTGAGTAGCGTTAAGTTAACCATCTGTCCGTTGACGTGGCAACGATTCCGCCCGCTCGTGTTGATCTGTCGGGATAGAAGTAACGTCTCCTCCGGATCCAATGTTTCAGCCAGATCCGAATCGTTGAAGCCCTGCCAAACGGGATGATCGGGGGGCAGGACCATCGCAATCTGAATCTTAGCGTGACTTGCGCCATCTTTGACGATTCCGGCCGCCCCTCGCTCACCGAGTGCGAGTCCCACGGCGTTTAAGATCACCGATTTTCCGGCGCCTGTTTCGCCGGTGAGCACATTGAGTCCGGGAGAAAATTCTAGTTGAAGTTTATCGATCAGCGCGACATTGTGGATATAGAGCTCTTCAATCATAGCCTTGAATCTACGAGTTGATGATTCACATGCTTACGCCATACACTTTCCACATAGCGCAATGCGTCACGTTTTCCGCTTCGTTCCCTCTCCCAGCATCAATTTCGTTCGCAAAACCTCGTAATAGCTCCGTCGCTGGGAGCGAATCAGCTTGATCGTCTTTTTCGCCTTACGCACACGGATTAAGCTGTTGGGGGCGAGGCAGTACGTCTCACGCGAACCATCCACAAACAGACTGACGCTGCTGTAATCGGATCGCATTGCAACGGTGATTTCTGAATCGCCGTGTGCAATGAAGGGGCGGATAGTTAGCGAATGCGGCGCAATTGGCGTCAAAAGGATGGCATTGAGATGGGGTTCAACGATTGTCCCGCCAGTTGATAGGGAATAGCCGGTTGAACCACTTGGCGTGGCAATGATCAAACCGTCGGCGTTGTAGGTAAGGAACGGCTTGCCATCGATGTAGGTGTCCAACTCGATGAGCCGCGTATAATGCCGCATCCACACATCGTTCAGTGCAAAGCAATGAGCGTGCTGCCGATCATGATCATCTACATTGATCTCCAACATCATTCGTTGATCAATTTCGTAATTCCCGTTGAGGATGTTGGTTAAAGCGGGATACAGTTCATCGAGCGAAACTTCGGTCAAAAAACCGAGGTGACCGAGATTAACGGCAAGGATGGGGACATTCTCGATTTGGGGGGTGTGCGCGGCGCTCAATAGGGTTCCATCTCCACCGAGCACCAACAAGAGGTCAGATTCCGCCACAACGCGATTCTGATCGCGTCCCTGGCAGGGAACACCGAGGCTCGCCGCCTGCTCATCAGAAATCAACGATTGGACGCCATGACCCCGGAGCCAATCTGAAGTGGCAGCGACGACCTGCGACGCTTTGGGTTTAGATGTATTGACAAAAAAACCGACCGTTTTCATAATCTGTGATTTGCCGGAAAATGGAAATTGCGCTTCAGTTTTCATGCGGGACGGTATGCGGTAACAGAGTCACATTGAATCGATCCTCCACTTCAACTGAGAGTTCTATCACGCGATCCGACGTAGCCAAATCTCGCATTGAGGCATCGTTCAATTTCACTTCTATAATTCCATCTGTCGCGAAAACGTCAAGAATTTCAACTTCTGGTAGATTCTTGGCAAGTTTCTGACGGTAGGCTTCAACAACAGTGGATTGAAATTTGGTTAAATTTTTCTTTTGTGTTCTGATGTTGCATTAAATATCACCATCCTCAATGAGCTTTTTCATGAGGGCGACAATCTGACCCGCTTCTCTGACGAGTTTGACGCATCACGTTTCCATTCCACGCTTTGCCACCGGCTACTCAATCCCTCCCGTTCGATGTTCCGCACGATAAAAGAGTAAAATGACCCCACATCCAGCCAAAAACGCCAGAACTGTGAAAAGCAAATTCATGCTCGCGCGAGGAAGAATATGAGCGAGATCGATGCGTTCCTCGCCAATTAGTTCGTAGCTTCGGAAGGGCCAGAGACCGTAGAGCGAACCGACCATCAA
>JAPUIP010000153.1 GCA_027296925.1 Candidatus Poribacteria bacterium
GTGACGGACGACAATGAGATCCGAGTAGTTGGTCACCATGCGTACGGTGTCGGCAATCGTCTCGCCCTTTGCAACTGAACTCGCATGCGGATCGGCAAAACCAAGGACCCGCCCATCAAGCCGCTCCATCGCGCTTTCAAACGAAAGCCGTGTGCGCGTACTCGGTTCGTAAAATAGGGTTGCCAGCAACTTGCCTTTGCAGAAACCGGACCATGTTGCGAACTGTGTCCGCATCTGATCCGCTAGCCGAAAGATCTGCTTAATCTCAAAATTGGATAAGTCATCAAGTGTTGTGAGATATCGCATATCAACACCTCAATGTTGGATATGAAAACGTGCGATTTTTATATTTTACGGACGACTCATGACGCATCACGTTTGTAAGCTGCCGACCAATTCTTTAATCGAATCAAGCTTGTACTGCTTTAGGTATGTATGGACGCCATCGATCACGTCCAAGGGAGCACGTGGATTGACGAAGTTTGCGGTCCCGACCGCAACAGCAGAGGCGCCTGCAATGAAAAACGCAATCGCGTCATCACCGGTCATGATGCCACCCATGCCGATAATCGGTATATTGACGGCGTTGTAGACCTGCCAAACCAGGCGTAATGCCACGGGCTTAATCGCTGGCCCGGAAAGCCCGCCGGTGATATTGGCAAGCATGGGGCGGCGGGTCTTGATGTCGATCGCCATACCCAGCAGTGTATTGATCACGGAAAGCCCATCCGTGCCGGCCGCCTCCGCAGCACGAGCGATGACGGTGATGTCCGTAACATTTGGCGAAAGCTTGACAAGGAGCGGCAAGGCGGTCTTTTCTCGCACACTGTTGACGAGCTCGTAAGTCAACTCCGGGTCCACGCCGAAGCTCATTCCACCGCAGTGGAGGTTGGGGCAGGAGATGTTGAGTTCGATCGCCGCAACACCATCGGCGGCATCGAGTTTCTCGGTGACTTCCAGATACTCCTCCAGCCGCTCACCGCAGATGTTCACAATGACGGGAACATCGAAATTGCGGAGGTACGGCAACTTCTTCTCGATGAACCCATCCACACCGACGTTCTGTAACCCGATGGCATTCAGCATTCCCGGCGGCGTTTCGGTGATTCGTGGCATCGGATTTCCCGACCACGGAACGCTGGTGATGCCTTTAACCACGATAGCGCCCAGCTGGTTCAGATCGATGAAGTCCGCATACTCGCTGCCGTAGCCAAACGTACCCGACGCCGTCATCACGGGGTTTTTCATCCGGATGCCCGCAACGTGAACTTCGAGCGAAGTCGGATTGCTATTCATCGTTCATCACCTTTTTACAGCTTTATCGTTTTATAATGACACACATTCGTTGACCGCTTCACCAAACAATCTCTGCCGCATTAAACACGGGACCCTCTGTGCAAACTCGTTGATACTCGAAGCCTCCGTCCGGCATCCGAACTTTGCAGACGCAACCGAGGCAAACGCCCATGGCACACCCCATCCGATTCTCCATCGCAAGTTGGGTCGGAATCCGGTAATCCTGAGCAATCTTCGTCACAGCACGCAGCATGCCATCCGGACCACAGGCGTAAATCATGGGCTGGCTCAATTCGTGAGCGTGTGGCTGTTCTAAAATCTGTGTGAGGATTTCGGTCACAAAACCGTGATGCCCAACGCTGCCATCGTCCGTTGCGATGTGCATTTCAACGCCGATTCTCTTCAACTCTGCCACGCTCAATAGTCGAGCGCGATTCATGGATGCGACCAAACCGAGCGTGCGAACACCTGACTTTCGCAACGCAATGGCAAGTAACATCAGCGACGCAATCCCGGCGCCGCCTCCAACGATAATCGCCGGATGCAGATCGAGTGGAATGTGGAAGGTATTTCCCAGTGGACCGAGCACACGGAGCGGATCGCCGGGCTTCAAATGCGAAAGCACTTCCGTCCCTTCACCGATGATCTGATAGAGCATCGAGATCTGCTCGCCTTCGACGGTGAAAATGGTGAACGGACGACGCAAGAGTAGGGACGCCGCTTGCAGCACCCCCGCCTGGGAAATGAGGACGTGGATAAACTGACCGGGCAGTGCGCCTCGGGCAATCTCTGGACACGCACAACGTAACAGGTAGTGGTCTTGGGCAACCTGTTCGTTGGAGATGATCGGTGTGAGTAGATCAAATTTCTTGGGGAACGCAGCGGTAGAGGTTTGCATGGACTATCAAAACAACACCGTTATCACAGCCTGTCTCTCAACTTCATGCGCGAAATGTGAGGAAGTTTCGTAGCATGCCCCCGCCCCAATATGACACGGATCTCGAACTCTTGGCTGGGTAAGATCTCATTTTTCAAGTTGACCCATTTGCCGTAGATCTTCGCACGGAGTTGTGGATGAAATAGATGCTGCTTTGTCACCTTCATATCCATTTCCAACTCCGGATAGATTTTGTCCACAGTTCGAACGGAATACGATAGTTCGCCGATCATGTCGGTGCGACGTTCGATGATTTGGATCTCCTGCCATCTGCAATTGGGATTCGCCGTCGCCACATAGATAAACTGATCGTCCATCGCCATCGTAGAAGCGGCTTTCATCTCAAGTTCGCGTTGCGCCTTGACGGTCATCGCTTTGGTGTCAATACAGACAAGTCTTCCGGCTTCCGTCAAGATGCAGATCGAATCCGCGTCAAACAGCGCGGTTTTTAGTTTTCCATGGATGCGGAACCAATCGACCACCCGCATATCACTGAGCGAGGCTTTGATAATATCATGGCGCGCCTGAGACGCGAAAAAGCAGAACCGGTCGGTGATGTGGATAAAATCCGCTGTGGCGGGATGTTCCTCACCACTTCCCTGGGAAGGCACGTTAAAGCTCTCCACAGGCTGGAGATCTGGAAGCGTGAAGACCGAGATCTCTCCATTTTCCGTAAGGACGTATAATCTGTTCTGATGAGGGTGAAGCGACAAGACATTCGTCTTAAAGACCGCCTTGGGAATCAGTTCATCCGTCTCCGAATGGATTTCATAGAGTCGTCGATCGGCACCGACAAAAAGGCGCCCCTGGATACGCTGCATCGCGCGGACGGTTCCCTTGAGCGGAATATCCACCGCATTTTTTCTCAGAAGTCGCTCCGGTCGGTCGATTGGGGCTTTACGGAGATACCCATCGCCGCCTCCCAGCCAAACGTGCGATTCTGTCGCGACCACACAAGTCGGTTTCTTGCCGAGATAGATCCTGTCGAGCGGCAACCCCGAGGCGCGATCATATTCCCACACATAGCCCCCCTGCGTTGCGACATAGATCTTTTGCGGCGTTGGATAAATTGCGTGGATACTGGACACGGCAGGACTGTCGAGATAGGTCAAGTATCCACTCGTTGGCAAAGGCTTGAGGGATAACCCATCTTGATTGACGTGGAATCCGCGTAAATGCCCAGACAAAAAGCCGGCTGGCGTTGCGACCTCCCAACCGCGCATCAGTCCTTGCGGTCCCTCTTTCAAGTTATAGTCGTGATGCGGGGCGATGTGTCGTTGGGCGTGATCGAACGTGCGGATGCGGAGGTGTTCCGGCTGAATCTCCACTACACGAGAATGTCGTTCCCCGTCGCCGGTCGATTGGTTGGCGTGAACACCGACGTGCACGAAGTAAACCCCGTTGCGACAGCAGATTGAATTCGGATAGCCCTGTCCCAAATGGGAATGCCCGGAGAACCAGAGGATAATTTGCGGGTGATTTTGGATGATTTCGAGAAGACGTTTGGGATGGTGATTATAATTGATGTAGGGGTTTGTTACACGCGCATGGACGCTCGGAGCGATCGGAATCTGTGTGCCGAAAACTGGCGCGTGACACTGCACGATCGTCGGCGTTGTTGGGTGATGTTCTAACGTTTCTTCAAACCAGGTCAGTTGTTCATCACTCAGGAAAACCTCATCCGCTTGCCAACGAGGGGCGTGACACCGTTCGGCGCTCAGTGTCACAAACAGAATACCTGCGTTTTCATAAGTGTAGTAATGCCGATTCAGACCAAAGGCGCTGGTAAAAAGTTTGATATGTTCTGCATCTGTTTCACAGTTTTCCGCCTGTACATCCTGATCACCGAGCGCCGGCAGCACATCCGCTTCGAGTGCGCTCAAAGTTTTGCGTGCCGAATCAAATCCTTGACGAACCGGCCCCAGATCGCCGAGGACCATCACCACATCTGGATTCAAGCTATTGATGTCACTGATCACTTCGTCCATCTCGCGTGTCTCGCTGGGGAACGGCGATAGCGCGCCCATGGCGACTAATGTCAGATTGTACTTTGCCTCTCTCATGCGTGAATGCGCCTATCCTCGATTTGGCATAAAGACTGACGGTAATTTTACCCTGTTTTGGGAGGAAACGCAACAGTTTTCCCGACTGTTTGCAAGGAATCAGGATATTTGCGTCGGGATAACATCAGTGGCATTTCCCTCCCGAAATGCGATGGCGGAATCAATCATCTTAAAAATATCGAATTGCGGCGCGTAGCCGATCAGTCGGGCACCTTTCGAGAGATCGAATTCGTAATAGGTCGGCGTGTTATCTTGCAGCCGAACATCGACGTAATCCATGCCGAGCTTGTCGGCGAGGTAAGGTATCGTCTCCTCCCATGTGAAAGGCTTTGGGGCGGCAAGCTGGAAGGTCTCTCCAATTGCCGCCGGTTTTCCCAGCGCGGACAGGAAGCCGAGGACAATGTCACGCACATCGGCGATATGCTTTTTATAAGACCTGCCGTTCTCATCACGAGCAATGAGCAGGCGCTCTTCACCCGTCCAGAATTCCTGCAACTGCTGACGAGTTTGGGACGCGGCTTCTCCAGCTCTGCCTTCGTAGGTCTTCAGCCACTGGCTTAGGCGGAACTGCCCAAAATTTAAGATCTCCTCGCCGGCGGAGACGTTGGCAAAACGGAAGATCGTGATCGGTAGCCGATAGCTCCGATAATATCCGCGACACATCTCCTCGCCGAGCACCTTTGAAAGCGCATACCATCCCCCCGGCTGCTGGGGCATTTCGTCTTCGCGGATGGGATGCGACATACCACCGGGAACATATTTACTATAGGTTGCATCGGTACTTGCAAAGAAGAAGTGCTCAAGGTGATCCCCGTTCTCACGCGCGGCTTCTAGCATGTTGAATGTGCCTCGGGCGTTGATCTCGAAGTAGTCTTCATTCGTGAAGGGACCGCCGCCCTGAAATGCTGCGCCCAAATGGCAGATCGCCTCGACGCCCTCAACCGCTTGATTCACATCGGCGGCGTTGACTAAACTCCCTTCGATCAATTTGACGGGCAGCCCTTCGAGCTTTTCCACTCTCAGATCTTTTGTCCAAACCAGCCCGCGCACCTCATGTCCTGCGTCAATGAGGGCTTTGGCGAGATTGGCGCCAATTCTGCCGGATATACCAGTTACTAAAATTTTCACGGCTACGAACTCCTAATGACTCATGCATCAGATGGGCCAGGTTCCCAACCAACCATTTGGCTCCATTGGGTGGCCTTGGCCATAATCTCCCAGATGAAAGGCCCCTTTGCATCGGTGTAACCGGGCCGATCATCACGATACTTTCTGGCTAAGCGGTGGAAGAGATCGGGGCATTCGGGGTCGTATGGAACCACTCGGATTTCGTCCGGCATGTTAGCTCCCGTTTCCGTCGATTGTCCCGTGCACGCTGAGAAGCTGAACCACGCGATCAAT